>JANMYF010000066.1:0-15892 GCA_031381685.1 Acidimicrobiia bacterium | reverse complement strand
GACCCCGACGCGACGGCCGGCGTGGCTGCGGTCATGCGTACCGGCATCACTGAGCACGTCGAGCTCTTGACTTCCGAGCTGATCGATCGCGCGCTCGAAGGCTCTTCCTATTCGGACATCGACGAACTCCGCAGGGTGATCACCGATCTGGGAATCACCAGTTCGATCACCGTGCCTCTGGTGACTCGCCACGGTGTGGTCGGTGCCATCCAGTTCGTCACTGCGGAGTCGCGTCGTCGATATGGCGCTGACGACGTCGCGCTCGCGGAGGCTGCCGCCGGTCGAATTGCCGATGCGATCAACAACGCGTGGATGAGCGACCACCAGCGTGATGTCTCCGCGAAACTTCAGGCGGCACTCTTGCCGGCGACGCTCCCTGCGATCGAGGGCCTCGAAGTCGCGGTCCGCTACCGGGCGGGAGCAAGCATGGACGTGGGAGGCGACTTTTACGACCTGTTCCAGCTTGATCAAAACCGATGGGCGCTTGCGATTGGCGACGTGTGCGGCACCGGACCTGACGCTGCCGCCGTCACGGGGAAGGCCCGTCACACCATCCGGGCCGCCGCTACCCATGGAGTTGCGCCATCCGAGCTCATGGAATGGCTGAACGACGCGATCATCGCCGGGGAACGAGGCCTGTTCTGCACGGCCGTGTACGGCACGCTCGATCGGCTCGACGGAGGACGTTGGCGCCTGACGACCATCAGCGCCGGCCATCCGCTCCCCGTGCTTCGCACTGCGGGAGGGGCCGTGGATCACGTCGGGCACCCGGGAACGCTCCTCGGCGTTCTCCCCGAGCTCGAGGTGACACCGACGGAGACGATCCTCGGGGACGGTGACACCCTCGTCCTCTACACCGACGGGATCACCGACGTACGACCCCCTTTCGCTCTTGAAGAAGCTGAGCTGCTCGAGCTCGTCCGCAGGTCCTGCGATGGTGCTATCGACGCCGACACGACGGCATCAAATTTGATCGCGCAAATCGAGGGAGTGCTCCCGATCCACGAGCGCAACGATGACCTCGCGATCGTGGTCGTCCGAGTCACGGGCGTCCCAACGGGAACGTGAGGGCTGCGTCCGGCGATATGGCGAGGCGGCCCGCTGGCGGACGAGTCGGTCGATTCGTTGTTTGACCGGCGGTCACGTGGGTATTGGTCACCGAACGGACACAACGTTTTCATGAGCAAAGGACCGACAATGGCTTGTCACCCGCGAACGACCTTGGATACAAAAAACGATGTTCGCGCCAATGGCGCGAGCGGTCAGCCGATGGCGAGGACAGGGCGATGACCACCGAGATGATCCCGCCGGCGCCGCCTCTTGCTGTGCGCGTCGCCGAGTTGGACCGGCACGTGCGCTCCGGTGACATCGTTTGGCTACGCGAACAACGCGCCGCGGGTTCACTCGCTTGGCTTGAATCCCATCTCGGACCCGAAGAGTACCGCTCGCTCGATGCTGCAATCGGGTCGGGCGATCTCGATCTCGTGGGCCGCCGACTCGCGGTGTTGAGCGACGCCACCACCGTGCTCGACGAGCCCGTCGCCGCCGTGACGACGGTCGGGCCCTCAGTCGTTGCATCGACCACAGGCAGGAAAGTTATCGGTGACCCGCTGACGACGGACCTCGATGATCCGACGCTCATCGTTTCTCGACACGGCGCGGTTCTTCCGGCGGCTGCAGTCCGACGTGAGCGAAACACGCTCGTTGTCACGGCCATCATCCTCACGCTGATCGCTGTCGGAATCGTGGCGTTCCTATTGCTGCGCAACAGCGACGACAACGTTGCGGACACCTCCGTCGCGACGGAAACGATTGCCCCTGACACGGTGGTGGTCAGTACGGTTGCGGCGCCCGCTCCGGTCGTGTCTTTAGCGGTGACAACGGTGATCGCGACCCCGACCGTCGCCGCCACCGTGCCGGCGAGCGTGCCGGCGAGCGCACCGGCAACCGTCATCCAGACCACGCCGCCGTCGAAGGCTGTCGCTCCTGCGCCGACGGCCACGGTGCCGTTGCAAGATGCGGTCAGAACAGCGTCACGCTCAGCGACCTTCGGGCCGTACCTTGCCATGGTCGACGCTGCGGGGCTCACCAACGAACTTCGGACGATGAAGAACGTGACGATCTTCGCGCCGACCGAGAGCGCGTTCGCTGCCTTGCCGACGGAGGTGCAGGTTGCCCTTCGTTCACCGTCGAACCGCGACGTCTTGGCCCGCATCATTCGATACGGCGTGCTGAATCAGAGTCGCTCCGCGGCGCAGTTGACACCTGGCGACTACACGACGCTCGAGGGATCGTCGGCGAACGTGAAGCTTCTGAACGGGACCATCCGAATCAACGACGCCACGATCACCGGCCCGGACGTGAAGGTGCTCAACGGTGTGCTGCACGCGGTCGACCGGCTCCTCGTCCCAGGGACAATCGACCTCAACGCGCTGGTTCCGAGGTCCGCGCCGCCCACTGCTGCGCCGTCCCGCGTGACGGCCGTGGCATCCACGAGCCCGCCGACCGCGGCACCGACCGCTGCGCCGGTGACGACGAGTGCGCCCGCCGTGACATCGAACACCGTTCCGGTGACGTCGCCGGCGACCACAGCCGCGCCGACGCCCACCGTGGCTCCGACAACCGTCGCTCCCACGACCAGGGCGCCGACGACCGTTGCGCCCACGACCCGGGCGCCCACCACGACGACCGCATGAGCGACGCGCGGGGCGGCTGGTTGCGGTCAGCCGTCCCGCGCTACACGAGTCGAGCTACACGAGTTTGGACTGGTGGCCTTCCCAGTACTTGTCGCGTAGCAGGCGCTTGTAGAGCTTTCCGGTGGGATGCCTAGGGAGCTCGGCCTGAAAGTCGACGGACCGGGGGCATTTGATGTCGGCCAACTGCGACCGGCAGAACGCCATGAGTTCTTTCGCGAGTTCCGGTCCGGCGTCGGCCATGTCGACAGGTTGGACCACCGCCTTCACTTCCTCGCCGAAGTCCTCGTTGGGCACGCCGAATACCGCGACGTCGGCCACCTTCGGATGCATGGTGAGCGCGTTCTCGGCCTCTTGTGGGTAGATGTTCACGCCGCCCGAGATGATCATGTTCGCTTTGCGGTCGGTCAGGAACAGGTAGCCGTCGGCGTCCACGTAGCCGATGTCGCCCAGCGTCGACCAGCCCTTCGGGTGACGGCTGGACGCTGTCTTGTCGGGGTCGTTGTGGTACTCGAAGGTTCCGCCGCCGCCGAAGTAGATCGTGCCGGGCTCGCCGACCGGGAGCTCGTTGCCTTCCTCGTCGCAGATGTGGAGTTCGTTGGCGAGTGCGCGGCCGACGCTGCCCGGCTTCTTCAGCCACTCGTCGCTCTTGATCATCGTGGAGCCGTTGCCTTCGGTGCCGGCGTAGTACTCGAAGAGCACCGGTCCCCACCACTCGATCATCTGCTGTTTGACCGGGATCGGGCAGGGAGCCGCGGCGTGAATCGCCACCTGCATGCTCGACACGTCGTACTTCGCGCGGATTGCCGGGTCCAACTTGAGCATGCGAACGAACATCGTGGGTACCCACTGGCTGTGGGTCGCCTTGTAGCGGTCGATCAGCGCAAGTGCCTGTTCCGCATCGAAGTGCTCCATCACGACCACCGTGACGCCGACCCGGAAGCAGTCCATGCAGTGACGCAGCGGGGCCGCGTGGTAAAGCGGCGCGGGGGAGAGGTACACACTGTTCTCGGTCATGCCGTAGAAGCCGCGCAGGGTTGCTTCAAGGCTCGGACCCTCGCCCAGCGGAGCGAGGCTCAGGTTCACCTTCACCCCTTTCGGACGGCCGGTCGTCCCCGAGCTGTAGAGCATGGTGAAGCCCTCTGCCTCGTCGGCGATCGGAGTCGACGGGAGCGCGGCTATGGATGCTTCAAGCGACTCGTAGCCATCGATCGTCCCGTCGACCATCGTGAACAGGGCGACGTTCGGAGCCAAGGGCCGCAGCTCCGCCGCGAGCTCGGCCTTCTCCTTCGATGTGAAGAACGCCTTTGCTCCACAGTCGTTCACGATGTACTCGGCCTCCCCGAGCGTGAGCCGACTCGAAATAGCCGTGTAGCGGAGGCCGGCGCGCTGCGCGGCCCAGCAGATACGGAAGTACCAGGCGTTGTTCTCCATCAGCAGCGCGATCGAGTCGCCCTGACGGATTCCGGCGGATCGTAGGAGGTGAGCGATCCGGTTGGAGTCCTCCTCGAGCTGGCGATAGCTGATCGTCTCGCCCGATGTCGCCATGACGTAGGCGGGCTTGTCCGGCGTGGCCGCAGCGTGTTGTCCTAGATGCACGACGCAGGATCGTACGCCGAGGTGGCGATGAATGCCCGGTCAGATGCGTCGGTGGCTTCCTCAGATGGTCCAGGTCCTCCGCGTCTGTCATTCTTCTGTCTGTGATCTCGGCCGCCCGGTTCGTCCGACCAGTCAGAGTGCCATGGTCGCCGTTCCGGCGGAGGCGAACCATCGGCGTCCGGTAAACAGGTCGGTCATGAAGGGTTTGCTGCTCGCCGAAGCGGTCCAGATCGACGGCGGAATCGTCTTCCTTTTCGTGGTCATCATGGTTGCCCTGCTCGTTGGCTTCATCGGCTTGTGCTGGGCGGCGTACAAGGCAGGGGCCGGAAACCGCATCGCTCAGGTCGTCGTCGGCCTCGCATCGGTGAGCCTCGTGGTGTCGATGATCCTCGGTGGTGGCTTCGGCTCCCTGATTCCGCTGGCCATCCTGGCCTCCTGTGCCGCGACGGGACGAGTCCGGTCGCGGCGATGACTGACCTCATCCTCCGACAACTGTCCGGCGTTTCGGCCTCCACACTGGTGGCGAGCGCATCACTAGCAGTAAGCACACTTGCAGTGCTTTGCGAAGTGACGTGGATCGCGGTCGTTTCCGCGGATCGACGGCCCTCGGTGCTGCTCTCGCTCGCGACCGGTTCGGTTATGGCAGTCGGGGCGATGGTGTTTGGAGTCGGTTACACCGCGTTTTTGCGGTGGATGTGGCCCGCTCTCCTGGAACGCGCCCCGCTCGCATCCTCATCGTTTTGGCGTGCGCACGCCATCCTGGCCTTCGTGGTCGCGTTCGTTGCGTGGGATGCGATCGGCTGGGTGTACCACTGGTTGGGTCATCGCACAGCAATAGGTTGGGCAGCCCACCAACCGCATCACAGCGGCACGCACTTCGACATCACGTTGGGCCTCCGCCAGTCCTGGACTCCGGTGCTTGTGCTGGTGCTGCATCCGTTCATGGCCCTGTTGGGATTCGACCTGACAATGGTCGTCGGGGTCTCAGCACTGTCCAACCTCTGGCAACTGCTCGAGCACAGCAGTATGCCAGTGTGTTTTCCTCGCTGGTTCGCCGCCGCCGTGATGACACCACATGGACACCGTCACCATCACGCCGCCGGAGGTGCTGCCAACCTCGGCCCCGTGTTGACGGTTTGGGATCGACTTGCCGGCACCTGGATCGCGGAGGGCGGGCGCGCCAGCGACGGTCAGCTGCGTGACTCTCCGGGAACGGCCAATCCACTGCGGCTGGAGTTCGACGGTTGGCGCTCGCTCTTTCGGGCATCTCGAGGCGATAGCCGATCGGCGAGGCGACGGCGGCCTCGCCGGGGACCGTTCGGAGCAGCGACACGTCGGTCATGACGGCTCGACGCGCACCGTCGGGCGCCTGACCTTCAGGCCATATCGCGTCGGTGGCGGCACGGTCCCCACCCAGGGTTGGCGTGGGCTTCAGCGACGCGTGAATACCTCGAGCTGGGCCGACTTGATTGCCGCAGTCTGTCCCTGGACGAGAAGGAATAGTGCCTCGCGGGCGAGCCGTTGTGCCTGATGGTCTCCGACGATGCTCCGCCCGCCGCCGTGGGCCAGTGCGGCTGCGCCGCACCGGAGCGCAAAGGCTGATGTCTCGGCTCGGGCCGCGGCCATCTCGGTTTCCGACGTAGCCGCGTCGAGGCTCGCCCGCCGGTGGGCGAGCTCGGCGGCGAGGGTGTCCCCATGATCGCCGAGCAGGGTCAGGCATCTCTGCGCAAGGCCGATCGCCAGTGATCCGTTGGTGCGGAGCCCGGCGGCGTCCCTGAGGAGCCACTCCCGGAGGGGTTCGATGACGGTAACCCGGTGATCGGGGACGAAGTGATCGTCGAAGTGCACGGTGACCGTCGACGACGCGTTGACGGCGGCGAGGTCGAGCCGGTCAATCCGCAGGGTCGGCCCGACAGCGGCATCGATGAGGGCCCACACGATGGTCTGCGATTCGTCGTGCCGAAGCGAGGCGGTGTGAACACGATGGATTCGCTCCCATCCGGTGACCCACGGCGCCGAGCCGTTCAGCAACCAGCCGCCGGTTGTTTGCGTCGCGGACAGAACAGGAGGACCGGGTCGGCGTAGATGGGCGAACGCCACACCGAGACGGACTTCGCCCGCGGCAACCGCTGCCGCGGTTCCGTCGGCGACGAGGTGAACGGCGCGTGCCACGACGTTGCTGGCACCGAGGTGCTGCAGCCAGACGAATGCCGTCGTGAGGCACCCGCCGCTCAGTATCTCGATGACCTCCAGAAGCTGAGCCGGAGGGAGGCCAAGGCCTTCTACGTCCGCCGGCATCGCGGCCCCGTACAGCCCGAGTGAGGCGAGGGCGTCGAGATTGCTTTGCGGGAGGATCGTCGAGGCGTCGGTGACGAGGGCGCCCGGGAACAGCACATCGTCGGCCAAGGTTCGGGTCCTCTCGACGATGGGACGGGAACTGCCAGTCGGGGCCACGCCCCAGTGTTGCCGCTCGCAGCGGGGAGGCGCGCCCATTGCCGTTGCTTCCAAACGAGATGTGCTCGCGCGTGGTCTTGAAGCGGACTGTCTCGCCGGCGCCCGATTGGGTCGAGGGCTGGCGGTCGGGCGGTTGGTACGCCCCCCGGAACCCCACTGGCCGTCCTCGAGGCGTTTGCTGCGGCGGGCCGAGTTCGGTCGCGACGTTGACGGTTTCGTGCAATTCCGCGGGATCACGACGTCGTGCCCGTTCCGCCGTGCTGACGGGGTCGGATCCAGTGCGGATCCGACCCCGTCACGGAGTTGGGAGTCGATCAGCCTCCGTCGCGCAGGTTGATCCTCTCGAGAATCGACTTCTGCGCGATGACCTGCGCGGTTGTCGATAACGGGTTGAGCCGAATTGCTTCGGCGGTGGAGAGCACCGCAGCGAGCGATGTGTCGACAACACCGTCGCCGTTGGTATCGACGAGCGTCGTGAGGTCGACCGGCCCGTTGGCGAAGTTGAGCCAGAGGGCCAGAAGCTGACGGTCGAACTGTTCCGTCGCCGACACGTTCCCTGGTGGGTTCAGGACCCGAGTGGCCAAGGCGATGGTCGAAGCATTCGTCCGCTCGTTGAACACGGTGCTCATGAAGCCGACGATCTTCAGGTAGCACTCCAACGTTGTCGCGGGGAAGAACTGATTGCGGCGGTCGCGGTACGCGTTGTACCAGTACCCGGCTGATCGGAGCTGCGTGGCGTTGCCGGTCACGATCACGTTTACGTTGGCCGCTGCGCTTCCGCTGTCATCGTCTCGTGCGCCGAAACCCACGCTGTACAGACATGCCGTCCCGAAGGCGTGTGGCTCCGGATCGGTGATTGCGCGGGGCTGGACAGACGGGCTCGGCAGCGGGTCCGCGAGCGGCGGATTCACCTGCGAGAGCGTCGTCACATCGGGAACCGGGGGTCCGTCGTCCCAGTTCCAGGTCGTCGTGATGTCGTCGCTGCCGGGGTCCGTGGAGCTGGCCGATAGCGGGACCGTTTGGCCGGCGTGGGCGAGAAACGTCGGAATGCCATTGACGAGGACGGTACCGGTCAGGTCGATGACGGCAGTGGGATCGACGTTCGTCACGGTTACGGGGGTCGATTTGCAGTTCCCCGTCGTGTCATCGTCGGCCGCGCAGACGGTCACGGTGAAGGTGCCGTTGTCGCCATAAACGTGGAGGACGTCATAGGTGAGCGTGGCATCGGGCCGGGCGTTCTCGACGACTCCGGGAAGCGCCTGGGCGCCCGCCCCATCGCCGAAGTCAATGGTGGCGGTGAGCGGGTCGAGCCAACCGGGATCGGTCACGACGCCGTTCACGCGCACCGCGCTGTTCTCGGCCTTGGGTCCGTCGGCTGCGACGGCGACAACCGGGGCGACATTGCGAACCGTCACGGTGGACGACGCGTCCGCAGTGGAACCGGCGGTGTCGGTCACCCGAAGTCGAACGGTGAACACGCCGTCCTGGCCGACCGTCGTGAAGCTCGGGGAGACGGCGGTGGAGTCGTCGAAGGCGCCATCGTTGTCGAGGTCCCAGGCGTAGGTGAGGGAATCGCCGGCATCGGGATCGCTCGACGCCGACCCGTTGAGGGTCACGTCGGTGCCCTCGTTCGTCGCGTAAGGACCACCGGCGTTGGCGACGGGCGGATTGTTCACTGCGGCCAGACAGTCGAGTTGCCCGGCGCCCGTCACGGCGTCAGTTCCCGGTGGAGCGATGTCCGTCGCCGTGACCGCGAGGCGGGCATTCGTGACACTCGGCGCGGCGGTGGCGTTGTTCAAGGCATCGCGTAGCAGCGCGTCACACCCGGCGGCATGCGGTGCAGCGGCCGAGGTGCCGAAGAACGGCGACGAGAAAACGCCGGCCCCGCTGACTGTCACGCCGTCGGCGGCGGCCCACGACGGGCCCGCCGCGGTTCCTGCCGATCCTCCGGCGACTCCCGTACACGGACCGGCGGCGCCGCCCGGGCACTGGGTCGTGGTGATCAGCGCGACTGGTCCGGCGGCGGAGAACGCCTCGAGGGCACCACTCGAACCGAAGACGGCCGCCGCGGAAGTGGCCGCACCGAGGTAGTTCGAGTCAGGGTTGAGGCTGCCCGCACGGGTCGGGGTGTCAACGGCGTTCGCGAGGCGCCACCGGAGGTCAATGGTCGGAGCGGCGACGGCGCTCGACGTACCTTGCACGTCGACGACGATCTTCGCCGCCGTGCCGCCGAGATTGGCCGGAACGTTGACGACCTCCATCGTGTCGCCCTGGCCGTTCGCCTGCACACCGACTGATTGGGCGAGGCACATGGTGAGCGCCTGGTCCATCACGTAGACGTTGAGATCGGTGAAGCCGCCCTGGCCGGCCGTTGGGAAGATCGCCCGGGGTTCGCTCCATTGAAGGACGATGCTCGCCCCCACGTCGGGTGTGCCGTCGTTGTTCGTATCGGAGGAGCCGAGGGTCACGTCGAACGTGGTGTCGCCCGAAGGGGCAATCGCGATGACGTTGTCCGGTGTGTTCGTGCAACCGGTGAACGTGTTCGCGGTGTTGTCCGGTCGTTGGCCTGTCCCGTTCGCCACGACGCGCGCCGCATGGCGTTGGCCGAGGTTGCCGGCAGACGAGTGGATGCTCACACCGGCGGCGGCGATGTTGTCACCGGTGGAGGCGAGGAGTCCTTGGACGAAGGCCGGTTCGGTGTCGAAGGCGAGATCCTCGGTGATCACGTTGGCACCGTTCGCCACCAGGTTGTTCAGCGCCGCCGCATGACCGGCGACACCGCCTTGCGTGTCGAACAGCAAGGTTGCTCCAGGAGCCATGTCGTGGACGATTTCGAGCATCGCCGTGCCTTCATCACCACTACCCGTATTGAGCACGTTCACCGCCGGGAGGTCGTTGCCGGTCTGCGCCGCGGCCAGGTTGCTCACTCCATCGGAGATCACGCCCACCGCGACGCCGGTGCCGTTGATGCCTCTCGTCTGAGCGTCGTCAGCCCGGTGCAGGGCGACCCCTTCACTGTTGTTGGTGTTCGTCGGGTGGGTGTCGGGCACGCCCTCGTCGACCGGAGTCACCGCAGCGACCCAGGAGAGCGCGGCGAGGTCATCGAGCCGGGAAGCGTCGACAAGAACCTGGAAGACACCGAACGCCGGCTTGCCCCGACGCGCCGGGCCGCTGACCGTCTGATCGATACGCGCCCCCAACCGGGCGAGGTCGGCCCTCTCCCGCCCTCCGACCTCACCGGTCGCCCACACCGTGACGGCGAGCCGACCCTGGGCGTCGACCTTGGAGTGGCCGTTGCGGACGGCCGGCGAGCGACCGTTGCGCCGAGCAACAAGGGTGTCGTCCCGGAGCTTTTCGAGAAGATTCGAGACCTTCGAAGGTGGCCGCGCCTGGGCGCCAGCACTCGTCGTTCGGATCGGGCTCACCGGGGTGATGAGCGGCAGGGCCACGAGCAGCGTAGCGAGTATCGGCCGAAGCCGTCGGAGACGCAGACGCATCGTCTATTCCTCATTTCCGTCTCGACACGCCCAGCCGAGTGCTCGGCGTGCATTGCAGCGCCCGGGAAGCCCGAAGATGAGCCCGAGGAAGTGACAGGCAACGCGAACGCTACTGCGGTTTGACCTCGCGAGCCAGGTCGGCATTGGCGCCCACCGAGGTGACGATGGAACTGCGGACAGCTCGGAAGTCCGCTCCAGAGACGATGCTGGTCCGAGCCTCGTTTTGACCTGAAGCCCATGGCTGACCCAATGGTTCTCGACGGCATGACCCTGAGCCCGGCGTCGGAAATTGGAACTGTCGAGAGGTCCGAGCTCCGTGGCGGTGCGTTCCTTCGGTGACCGTATCTGGTTCCGGAAGCGCGCGGCGATCGCTGATATTGACAGTAAGCACTGTCAGTTTAGGATCTGGTCATGTCGACGACCGCGGCTGCGGGTATCCGAGGTGGACGCGGCGGCGCGCTCCGTCGTCGCACTGTGGGTGAAGTGAGCATCCGCTCCGAGTGCCGTTCGTTCCGTCAGGGAGTGGGCGACAACTAGTAACTGCGCGGAAGGCCGAGGACGCTCTGGGCAAGGTAGTTGAGCGTCATTTCCTGGCTCACGGGCGCGATGCGCATGATGCGGGCTTCGCGCCAGTAGCGCTCAACGTGGTATTCCACTGCGTAGCCCAGTCCGCCATGGGTTTGCACTGCCCGGTCGGCCGCCTCATACCCGGCTTCGGCGGCGAGGTACTTGGCGAGGTTCGCTTCTTCGCCGCACGGGAGGCCGTTGTCGTAGCGCCAGCCCGCGACCAGGGTCATCTGCCACGCGGCCCGTAAGCGCGCGTAGGCATCGGCGAGCGGATGGCTGATCGCCTGGTTGGCGCCAATCAGGCGTCCGAACACTTCGCGTTGCTTCGCGTAGTCGACGGCTCGTCGAAGAGCGGCCTCGCCGATGCCGATGGCCTCGGCGGCGATGAGCACACGCTCGGGATTGAGGCCCGAGAGGATGTGGTGGAACCCCTTCCCCTCCTCGCCGACCATCCGCCACGCCTCGACCGGCAGGTCGTCATAGAAGGTCTCGCACGTGGCCACGGCGTTGCGGCCGGTCTTGGGGATCGGGCGTATGGTCACAAAGGCGGGGTCGAGATCGGCCAGGAACAGGGTCAGACCGCCGAACCGGTCGTGGGCGGGTGCCTCGGCGGTGCGGACGAGGATGAGCACGACCTCGGATTCCAATGCCTTCGACGTCCAGATCTTCTGTCCGGAGATCCGCCAGTTGTCGCCGTCGCGGACCGCTTTGGTCGTGATACGGGAGGTATCCGTACCGGCGTTGGGCTCGGTCACACCGAAGGCGACGTGGAGATCGCCGGCGGCGGCGCGGGTGAGATAGGTCTCCTTGAGCCGTTCATTGCCGAACTTCACGACCGGCTCGAGACCGAACACCGTGAGATGCAGGGCCGTGCAGCCGTTCATCGCCGCTCCGGAGGCTGCGACCTCGCGCATCATGACGGCAGCGTCGGTGATGCCGCGACCGCCCCCGCCATACTCGTGGGGGATGGCCATGCCGACCCAACCGCCTTCGGCCATCGCCCGATAGAACTCCCACGGGAAGCGGTGTTCCTGATCGCACGACGACCAGTACTCGTCGGGGAACCCTTTGCAGACGTTTCGAACGCCTTGCGCGATCAGGACCTGATCCTCGCTCTCGGTGAAATCCATCGGAGTATCAGGCCGGCGACAGACGGGAAAGGAACGTGACAGCGCCGGCGAGAGCGCCGAGGTGCCGCTCGATGTCGTCGGGCATGAACAGGTCGATGGTGTGCATGGCGAGATCTTGGGGCATCGAGCCGACGCAGAGCAAGGCCACCCGGTTCGTCAAGAAGGCCGCTGGAGACACCGCGGTCGTCTCTTCGGCGCGACGTTCGTGCTGAACTGAGGCGATGACTGACCACGTGGTCCTCGACGGCGCCACCTTGACCCCGTGTGCTCTCCGAAGAATCGCCGCCGGGGCGTCGGTCTCGCTGGACAGTGGATCGGCCGAACGCATGGCGGCTGGGCGGCGGATCGTCGACCGTTACCTCGCGGAATCCATTCCGGCCTACGGACTCACCACCGGTCTCGGTATGCGCGCTGATCAGATGCTCACGCCCGAGGAGGCTGCCGAGTTCTCGTACCGAACGGTGCGCGGTCGTGCGCAGGCCGTCGGTCCGCTGTTGACCACGGATGAGGTGCGGGCGGTGATCGCCGTTCGGCTCAACACCATGTTGAGCGGCGCAGCCGGGGCCAGCGCCGAAATCGCTCCGGCGCTCGTGACCGCGCTGAACAACGGGTTCGTCGCCGCCATGCCCCGAATCGGCTCCATCGGAACGGGGGACCTGGTCGCCATGGCCGCACTTGCTCACGCCTTGATCGGCGAAGGCGAGGCGATCGTCGGTGGCGGGCGCGTGGCCGCATCCGAGGGGCTTGCGGCGGCAGGGATGCGTCCGTTGCGGCTGCTGCCCAAGGATGGCACTGTGCTCTGCAACAACACGGCGTTCTCGACGGCGCTTGCCGCACTGGCGTCGGAAGCGGCACGCTCGACGTTGGTGTCGATGCAGATCGCCGGTGCTCTTTCGCTTGAAGGATTCGTGGGAAACCTCTCGCCGTTTTCGTCGGCCTCGCTCCGAGCCCGTCCGCAGCCCGGACAGGTCGACGCGGGTGATCAGCTGCTTCGACTCCTCGGCGACGGTCCTCTCGGTCGTGCTGGCGCGGCCCGGCGGCTGCAGGACCCGCTGTCGTTTCGGTGCATGGCCCAGGTGCACGGTGCGGCGTTCGCCGCGCTCGCCGACCTCGATGACGAACTTTCGGTCGATCTCAACTCCTCGCCCGACAACCCCGTCGTTCTTCTCGAGGACGACGTGTGCGTGAGCACGGGCAACTTTCATCTGCCTCGGCTGACGCAGACCCTCGATGGGTTGGCGAGGGCAATGGCGTGGTGCGCCACCGATTCGGTGTCGCGCGTGCAGCGTCTTATGCATGCACCGCACAGCGGGCTCCCGGCGTTGTTGTCGTCGGAGACACCCGACACCGCCGGGTTCGGTCCGTTGCTCAAACCGATGGAGGCACTGAGGGCCGAGATCGTGCACCTGTCTTCGCCCGTTCCGGTGCTCGCCTCCCACAACGCCGACGGTGTCGAAGACTCGGCGACGTTCGCCGCGCTGGCCGCATCGAAGCTGACCGACCTGCTCGAGAAGCTCGATCTGCTCGTGGCGTTCGAGTTCGTGGCCGCGTGCCAGGCGATCGACCTCCGCCTCGGAGGCAACGGTGACGTCGCGCCGACGATGGCACCGTCGCTCACGCCGGTGTATACGGCGGTGAGGAAGCACTGTCGTTTCATCGCCGAGGATCGGCCGATCGGGCGCGAGATAGAAGCCATCGCTGCGGTGGTGTCGAGCGGCCGGTTCGTCGAAGCGGCGGGTCTGGCGACGGCTGGCGAAAACGCCTAGGCGTAGCGAAGGGACTGGCCGATCCCCATCTCCGTCGCTTTTTCGAGCATCGCTGCGCCGAGTGCGATGTCGGAGAGCGAGAGACCGCGGTGCCAGAACAGGATGCGCTCGTCGTCGGTCTCTCGCCCTGTTCGACTTCCGGCAACGATCTGGCCGAGCTCGGCGTGGACGCCGTCCTCGGTGAGCAGTCCGGCGTTGATATGTGGACGTAGCGCCCCGAACTCACCGGCTCGGAACTGGCCGAGATCGTCGACCACGATCTTGTCCATCACCGCGGTCATGCTCAGCTCCAGCGCGCTCACCGTGCCGTAGGGGATGACCAACACACCCGGGCGCACCCACGCCGTCCGGAACAGCTCCTCGCGTGCCTCGAGCCGCGACGCCTCCACCATGATGTCGGCACCCTCCAAGCACGATTGCCAGTCCGTCGTGACCGTCACTTCTTTCCCCAGGTCGTGCGAGAGTTTGACGGCGAACGCGTCGCGGCTCTCGGGCCGCCGTGAATGCACACGGATCTCGTCGAAGTCGAACAGTCGATCGAGCAACCGCACGTTCCAGTAGGACGTCCCGCGTGCGCCGATGTGGCCGAGGATCTTCGAGTCGGACCGGGCCAGATGGCGAGCGCCGAGTGCGGTGAGCGCGCCCGTCCGCATGTCGGTGATGGCGGTTGCGTCGATGATCGCACGGGGCATGCCGGTGTGCGGATCGAACAGATTGAGCAGTGCCATCTCCGAGGGAAGGCCGAGCTTGTAGTTGTCGACGTAGTCACCGACGATCTTCACGCCGGCCATGTCGAGTGGGGCGACGTAGCCCCGCAGCACGTTGAAGTGACCCCGGATCTCTGGACTCGGACGAAGGTGCACCCGTGGCTCGATCACGGCCTGGCCGGTCCCCTGGGCGAGCAGTCCGCCTTCCACGGCGTCGAGGATCTCCTGGTCGGTCATCGCCAGACGGTCGACGTCGAGACCATTGAGGTACGTCAGATGGATTTCAGCCACGACGGAATGTAGCCCGGCGGTTCGACACCGGAGATTTTATCTTGACAGTAAGTACTGTCAGTGTAAGCATCGGACCATGATGAAGACGGCGACCGCCGACACCACGGCGGCACGTGGAGGGGCACTGCGGCGGCGCACCGTTGCCATTCACGGTCACGAAGTCACCTATCGAATGGCCGGTGACGGGCCGGTCATCGTGTTGATCCACGGCATTGCCGGAAGCTCCACGACATGGCGGGGCGTACTCCCGGCGCTGGCCGAGCGCTACACCGTGGTTGCCCCGGACCTCCTCGGGCACGGCCACTCGGCCAAGCCTCGTGGCGATTACTCACTCGGAGCGTACGCGAGCGGCGTCCGCGACCTGCTTGCCGTGCTCGGGCTGGAGCGGGCCACGGTGATCGGCCACTCGCTCGGCGGCGGCGTCGCCATGCAGTTCGCATACCAGTTCCCGGAACGCGTCGAGCGACTGGTTCTCGTTGCCTCGGGTGGTCTCGGTAGGGAGGTCAGTCCGATTCTTCGAGCCGTGACCTTGCCGGGCGCCGAATACGTGGTCCCTGTGCTGCTCCACAGGAAGGTCCGTGAGGCGGGGGAGTGGCTCGGCTGGCTGCCCCGCCGGCTCGGCTGGAAACCCGATGATTCGCTGGCCGAGGTGTGGAAGGGCTACACGACGTTGACCGACCGGGCCGGCCAACATGCGTTCATCCACACGGTTCGTTCGGTGATCGACCTCGCCGGTCAGCGGGTCAGCGCACATGACCGGCTCTACCTGGCGCAGGCGTTGCCGACGCTCATCGTCTGGGGCGACAGCGACCGCATCATCCCGGTGAGCCACGCCCATCTCGCCGCCGTGGCCATGCCGGGGGCCCGACTGGAGATCCTCGAAGGAGCCGGCCACTTCCTGCCGTGGCGCGACACCAAGCGCTTCCTCGACATCCTGCTCGATTTTCTCGCCACCACCACGCCGACGCACGTCCCAGAGGAACGCTGGCGCGAACTCCTCGCCAACGCGCCACCCGACGACGAAGCCGAATGAACGGCAGGACCGTCTCGGCACGAGTGAGCGGGGTCGCCCGAGGTACTAGACGCGCCCAACCCTGACGCTGGTGACGGTTCTTACCGACTGCTCTTGGCGTGCTTCTCCACGAAGCTCAAGATGGCGATGTGCTTTTCGGTGTCGCGCTCCATCAG
>JANMYF010000234.1:0-14873 GCA_031381685.1 Acidimicrobiia bacterium | reverse complement strand
CCCTCGACGCCATCCTCAACACCACGTCGTCGGCATCATTGGAGAGCCGGCTGGAGCAATCCTTCTCGCAGGCGGCCGTTCGCGCCACGGGCGTCTCGATCGACCCCAAGCTCCTTGATCTGATCGGAGAGCTCGAAACCGTCGTGATCGACGATGCCCGGACGAGGCTGGAAGCGCTCGTGGCTATGCCAGACACGACTCAGGTTGCTCCCAGCACCGGACCTCAGTTCCTGGTGCGCACGCAGAGCGCCGGCGGCGGTTTCGGATCAGTCGGGGTCCTCCTGCAATTGTTTGCTCCGCTAGCCGACAGGATTCAGAACGGGCTGTCCGGGAACGCTTCAGCGACCAAGGCCAACGAGGCCGGCACCGGCACGTCGACCCTCGGATTGGAACTCAGTAAGACGGCCGCGGGGTCTTCGGGAACCGGACTGAGCATCGACACCGACGTGACCGGCACCGACGGCACGCGGGTGCGGACGAGGATGGCCCTCCGGGCCGAAGGCCCTCGCTGCCCGGACACGGTCGGCGCGTTGAAGCTCACCTTCACCGGCGAGATGTCGTCGACCATCACGCCTCCGTCGGGCCAAGCGACGTCGACGAAATCGACCTTCAAGGGAACCATCGATGCCACCTTTGACGACAGTGCCGAGGTAGCGAACTACAAAACAGACGCCGACATCGAGGCGACACGCACCGAAGCGTCCGGACGGTCCACCTATGTGAACCTCCGAAAGGCAAGCTCGGGTACCGATCCCTTTACGGGAGGGCGCGACACTTCGTATACCGGATCGATCACGCGATCATCCCAGTCCCTCTCGGTCTTCAACGATAATGACGTTGCGATGGTCGGCGAGGCCTCAGACATGGCGCTCAACGCCGCCTTGGGGGTTCTCGCCGGGCGCAAGGTTTCGATTCAGGACAACGGCTGTGTCGTCGTCGAGGCGAGCCCGAAAACGAAGGTGAGCGTGTCCGAAGTGGTGCCGTTCGAAGTCCGGACGAAGCACGTCGTGGAAGGCGTTCCCCTCGACAAGCGAGTTGACGCGACGTTGTCGGGCAAGGGTTCGCTCGATCTCACATCACTCGCGAAGACTCCGGACAAACTCACCTACACCGCTGGCACCGAACGCGACGACAGTGGCACCATCTCGCTGGTCTCCAAATCGCGCCGTGGCATCGGATCGACCGCCGTGACGATCACCGTCGGCGGATCGTTCCGCGTCGACCAGGCACTCGGTGCGCTCGGGATCAACGGCGACGTGTGCGCGCTCGACGAACCGTTCACGCTCAACATCACCGGACAACTCCCGGGAACGATCACCTTCACACCGGGCGACGTGCGTGGTGGTTCGTTCTCCGGCACAGGCAAGGTGAAATCGGGAACGATCAAATGGAGCGGCTCCTACACCGTGACCGGTGCCGACACCGACTCCCCTGTGATTTCGATCACCGAGTCAGCGACCTCGCTCGAAGGGGGGCCGAGGAGCATCAAGGTGCCCGACTTCTGGGCCGGTGGCGGCACGTTCACGTTGAACCCCGGCGGAGAGTGCGCCGCAGGGTGAGTCCCCTGCGGGCTGCACCTCCACGGCGCAGCCCAAGCACGACACGCTCAGCCGTGTCCTCGTGAGCTACTGGACGTCATCACCGCACGCGATACGAGACCTGCACGGTCCCGTTGCCGAAGCGGTGTTCGTGCACGAGCTCGAGGTCGAGACGCACGTCCGTCGGGAATGCCGGCTTGCCGCCCCCGACCGTGACCGGGAGGAGCGCCAGTCGGACCTCGTCCACGACACCTGCCCGCAGCGCGACCGCGGCGAGCCCCGGTCCGCCCACGAGCAGATCGGCCGAAGACGCAGCCTTCAGGGCCCTCACCTCGTCGGCATCGAAGGTCCGCACGACGCGCGTCCGCTTCGTGAACGGCTCTTCGAGGGTCGTGGAATAGACGAGCTTGTCCGAGTCCTGCCAGGCGGCGGCAAAGTCGGCCTGAATCGCTGACTCCTCGGCGAACGACGGGTCTGTCTCCCACACGGCCATGGTCTCGTACATGCGGCGGCCGAGCAGTTGGGTGCCGATGCCGCGCATCATGTCGTTGTAGAAGAGGTGGATCTCCTCGTCGGGCTCGGACCAGTCGAAGGAGCCGGTGGCGTCCTCCGTGAAGCCGTCCAGCGAAGCGTTGATTGCGTAGATGAGCTTGCCCATTCGTTCCTCCCGCGGGTTGGTCTGATCGTGTGTCGACCCTGAGAGAACTCCTCGCCGCGACGCGGGGATTCTCGCGCGCCGGCCCCGTCAGTCCATGCGGAGGCCGCCGTCGACGTTCAGGGTCTGGCCGGTGATGTAGCTCGCGTCGTCGCTGGCGAGGAAGGCCACCGCGGCCGCCTGCTCCTCGACTCGGCCCTGCCGACCCCACTGGATTCGCGAGATCGCTCCCTTCCGTGGCATCTCAGGGGCGAGGCCGAACCGTTCGGCGGTACGACCGAACGTGCCGTCCATCATGTCGGTATCCGTCGATCCCGGGCAGATGCAGTTCACCCGGATGCGATTCGGCGCGAGTTCGACGGCGAGCTGCTGGGTCAGGCCGATCATCGCCCACTTCGTTGCGCAGTAGGCGCCGTAGTTCGCGAGACCTTGTCGGCCCGCCATCGACGAGATGTTCACGATGCATCCGCCGTTGCCACCGTCGCGCATGACCCGCCCGGCGTGCTTGGTGACGAGGTAGAGACCGTTGAGGTTCACATCGACCGTGCGGAACCAGTTCGCGTCGTCGCCGTCGAGTATCGGCGCGGCGCCTGCGTCACTGGGAAGAGCGGCGTTGTTCACCAAGACATCGATGCGGCCGAACTCGGCGACCACCGCGGCGATCATCGCTTCGACGTCTACGGCATTCGCCACATCACCATCGACGGCGAGCGAGCGGCGGCCCATCGCCCGGATCTCCTCGGCCACCGAGGCGATGCCCTGCCACCCCTCGGCCTGTTCGTGAGCCGGGAATCTCGCGGGGTCACGCCGCAGGCCGGTGACCACGACATCGCACCCTTCCTCGGCGAGTCGAAGTGCGATGGCGCGGCCGATGCCTCGCTTCCGCGCTGCACCGGTGACCAATGCGACCTTGCCTTCGAGACCCCTCATCACCGTGACGTTAGCGAACTGCAGATGTCGACTTTCAGAGGTGGCCGTCGATGATCAGGTGCTCGGCGCCGAACCAGATGGCGGAGCGTTGGAAGTCGATGAATCGGGCCTCGTCCTCGATCGCCCGACGACCTCCCCGCGCCGCCGCCTCACCGGATCGGGTCGTACCGCGATCACTCCACACCTCGGCGTGGCCGAGGTAGGGATCGACGGCCACGCCCCGGTCGGCGCGCATCCTCGTCTCGATGCTCGACGGAAACCGGTGCACCTGCTGATACCGAAGGATCCCCATTCCGGGCGCCATCGAGCGGATCAGGGGGCCGTGCATCGTGTGCCAGTAGGTCTGTGCGTCGGTCGGCGTCATCGCCTGAACGTGACGGAGCGGGAAGTGGAGCTTGGCCAGCCCGCTGTCGGGATGGGCGACGATCGACTCCGGCGTCGGATTCACCTGTGGGTATTCGTGGGCCAGCCACATCGGGGAAGTGGACAGGTCCGAGAAGCTGCGCTCGCTGTCGACGAGCCCTGACGACGCGCCTCGCCCCCGCTCCGTCCCGAGCCGATCGGTCAATTCTGCCTCGCTGCGGAACCACACCTCGATCACCGCGTCGTACGGCGCCTCCATGCCGCCACGCGCCTGAGCCATGCGCTCGTCGGCCGGATCCCCCGTGCGAACGGCGATCGTCGCCCGGACGATGCCCAGCGCCGAGCGCATCGACGCCAGCAGCGGTCCGTGGTCATCGAGCAACGCCGCGCCGAACGCTGCGGCGTCGAGGTCGGGGCGGCGGCGGACGAGATGGACGAGCCGGATCACCCCCTCAGTCTGGGCGCCACCGCATCCGTCGGCCAACCCGGTTGGCGAATCAAACGAAGCTCGGCTCGGTCCGCGTCAGCTCACGCAACACCTCCAACGGGTCGGTGGGCAACGCGCGTGCTACGTTGCGGCCGGGCGTGGGCCCGAGCCTCCTTCGCCTCACGTCAGGAGCCCATGATGCCCATCACCGTTGCCGGTCATGCCGGCGAGCAGGCCGTCGCTGCACTCCGCCAAGCGGGGGTCGACGTGATGTTCACCCTCAACGGCGGACACGTCTGGCCGCTGTACGAAGCGGCCCGCAATCAGGGAATGCGAGTGGTCGATACACGACATGAGCAGTCGGCCACCTTTGCCGCCGAGGCCTATGCCAAGCTGACCCGCGGTGCGGGTTTGGCGGTCCTCACCGCCGGACCGGGCGTGACCAACGGGGTGTCCGCAATTGCTGCAGCCCACTTCAACGGGTCACCGGTCGTGGTGCTCGGAGGACGCGCTCCCGAGGGCAGGTGGGGTGCCGGTTCGCTGCAGGAGATCGACCACGTGCCGATCGTGGCCTCCATCACGAAGTCGGCGGCCACCGTGAAGGACCCCACAGCTGCCGCGCGTCTCGTACATCAGGCGATCGCCACCGCCACCACGCCCCACCGCGGGCCGGTGTTCCTCGACTTCCCCCTCGATGTGTTGTTCGGTCCGTCGTCCGGCGAGCTCCCCGACTTCGAGCGGTCCCGAGGTGCGTCGCCCGATGACGATGCCGTAGTCAGATTGGCGGAGGTGATCGCCGGTGCCCAACGGCCGGCGTTCATCATCGGCAGCGACGTGTACTGGGAGGGCGCGTGGGACGAATTGCGCTCCGCCGCGGAAGCCTTGCGGGTGCCGTGCTTCTTCAACGGCCTGGGGCGTGGCACTCTCCCGGCCGATCACGAGCTGGCCTTTCTCCGCACGCGGGGCAAGCTCAAACAGGAGGCCGATCTGGTCGTGGTGATGGGCACGCCACTCGACTTCCGACTGGGCTTCGGACGGTTCGGCAACGCTGCGGTCGCCCACGTGACCGATGCCCCCGGCGAGACCGCATCCCGGGGCGATGTGCTCACCGTTTCCGGCGACATCGCCGCGATACTCCGTGCACTTACGGACTGGGCCGGCCCGCGCACCGATCACGAGGACTGGATCGGCTCACTGCGCCGGGCCGAACAGCAGGCGGCGTCGGCCGACGCGCTCCTCTTGGATGCAGGTTCGTCACCGATCAAGCCGAGTCGCATCTACGGCGAGTTGTCCAAACGGCTGGAGCGCGACGCCGTGGTGGTCTGCGACGGGGGTGACTTCGCCAGCTACGCCGGCAAGTTCGTCGAGGTGTTCCAGCCCGGATGCTGGCTTGATACGGGTCCGTACGGTTGTCTGGGCAGCGGCATAGGATACTCCATTGCCGCACGGGTCGCCCGGCCCGACAGCCAGGTGGTGACGCTGCTCGGCGACGGGGCGGCCGGCTTCAGCCTGATGGATGTCGATACCCTCGTACGCCACAATCTTCCGGTCGTCATGGTGGTCGGAAACAACGGAATGTGGGGGCTCGAGAAGCACCCCATGCAGGCCATCTACGGCTGGGACCTGGCGTGTGACCTCCAACCCCGCTGCCGCTACGACGAGGTGGTCCGGGCACTCGGTGGCGCCGGTGAAACGGTCGACGATCCCAAGGACATCGGCCCCGCCCTCGACCGCGCCTTCGCCTCGGGGGTGCCCTACCTCGTCAACGTGATGACCGACCCTGCGGACGTCTACCCGAGATCGTCGAACCTCGGGTAGCCCTCGCCGTTGGCGCACCGATCCCCGCTCACCCACCGCCCACGAGGAACTCCAGTGTCACATCACATCTCCGACAGCGAGAGGGACTCGGGCGTTCTTTCTCCGGACACGCTGGCGGCGATCGTCCGAGAGATCGACACGGTGGGCTACGCCGTTGTCGAGCAGCTGATCTCGCAAGAGACCTCCGATCTTCTCAGCGCGGCCGTCCTCGAAGACGTGGAACGCATACGGGCCACCGGACAGCCGACCCAGCATGAGAGGCACACGGCCGAAGGCCATCTGCAACTCGGGCTCCGGCGCTATGCGCCCTATGTGACGACGGAGTTGGTCGCCAATCCGTTGATCGAATGTGTCGTCGCTGATGTGCTCGGTCGGGGCGCGTGGCTCGGGTTCTACAACGGCAACGTGAACTGTCCGGGCAGCGCGTATCAGCCACTGCACTTCGACCGACCTTTCGCGTGGAAGACGCCGGACGATGCGCGTCGCGACGGACAACCGTGGCCGCCTCCGTCGACCACCCTGAGTTGCTCGATCTCCCTCGATGAGATCACCGAAGCGAACGGCGCGACGGAGATCTATCCCGGCACGCACCGGGAGACTGCGGTGGCCGACTGGAGCACCAACCGGCTGGGCGACCATCGGGAACTCATCGAGAAGTGGTCGCCCTCCGAACGGATGACCATCCCGGCGCGCAGCGTGTGCTTCCGGGACCCGCGGATGTGGCATCGCGGGGTGCCGAACCCCGCCGACAAGGCACGGGCGATGATCGCCGCGACGTACCACGCTGAGAAGAGCAGGCACTGGCGCGGCGTCTACATCCAGGACCTCGGTCCTGATGTCGCCGCGCGATGCGCGCATGACCCGACGCTGAGACTCATGGATGACGGGACCTTGGGCGACGGCCGGCTCGTCTTCCAATCCGATGTCCGCGAGATCTTCGAAGGTGCCCCGAACCTGCACGGGATCGACCGCAACGTCCGATTCGTCGAAGACCCGGAGCGGGTGAACCACTTTCTCGGCGCCCACCTTCCCGGTGGTGCTCGCGTGGTCAGGGGCGAAGTGTCCCCCGACGGACCGTGACCATGCGCGTCCTCTACATCGGTGGGACGGGTGAGATCTCGTTCGCCTGTGTCGAAATGGCGAAGCGCGCCGGTCACGAGGTGACCGTGTACAACCGAGGCCGGCGATTCGACGCGGATCGGCTCGGTGTCGATCAGATCGTCGGTGACTTCACGGATCACGACACGTACGCAACGCTGGCGTCGGGCGGATTCGATGTGGTCTGCCAGTTCTTGGCCTTCACTCCGCAATCCGTCGAGCGTGACATCGAGACCTTCGCCGGTCGTTGCGGCCAGTACGTGTTCATCTCGACGGCATCGGCCTACGCGAAGCCGATTCCCACGCCGCTCATCGTCGAACAGACACCGTTGGGTAATCCCTTCTGGGCCTACAGCCGCAGCAAGGCCGACTGCGAAACCCACCTTCTGGACGCCCACCGTTCGGGTCGGTTGCCGGTGACGATCGTTCGTCCGAGCCACACCTATCGCGAGCGGCTGCCCAGCACCGTTGTCCACGGCGACCATCTGGCGTGGCGACTTCTGCACGGCAAGCCCGTCGTCGTGCACGGTGACGGCGAATCGGTGTGGACGTTGACTCACGCCGACGACTTTGCGCGGGCATTTGTCCGACTCTGCGGGAACGACGCAGCGATCGGCGAATGCGTACACATCACCGATCGGGTGGGCCACACCTGGAACGCCATCATGCGGACGATCGAACGCGTCAGTGGACTCGAGGCGAACGTCTGTCACGTGTTGTCGGAGACGCTTCTGGACTATGACCCGTCCTGGGAGGGTCCTCTCCTCGGCGACAAGTCCAATTCGATGATCTTCGACACGACGAAGATCGAACGTCTTGCCGGCGATTGGCGATGTGAGATCTCGCTGGAACAGGGCATCAGGCGGACATGGCCACTAGTCAGAACACGCGTGGAAGACGGTTATCAGCCTGACGGGACGGTCGATGCGCTCGTTGACCGCATTGTGAAGGACCATCTCCGTGCTGGCTGAAGCCGTGTCTCGCCTCGTCCGCGGTCCACGCGGTCTTCACGGGGCACCCCGGCGAGCACGGTCTGTTTGGGATTCGGCCGCTTCGCCTTCGCGTCTCACGCGTGATACGCTCCTTGCATGACGACCGTAACCGTCAGGGACCTCCGGAACAAAGGCGGTGAGGTACTCGACCGCGTGCTACGCGGCGACACCGTCATCGTCACCCGTGACGGCCACGAGGTAGCCGAACTGCGACCCCTGCCACCACGGGCCCTCGACGCATCCGCTCTCCTCGCTAGGTGGCGCCATCTACCCCCGGTCGACCCGGCGGCCTTGCGCCGCGACATCGACTCGTTCCTGGACGCTTCGCTATGAACCAACCGCCGAACGGGATCCTCGACACAAGCACCGTCATCCTGCTGCCACGAATCTCCGATGCGTCCATTCTCCCCGCATACCCGACCATCAGCTCGATCACTCTTGCCGAGTTGAGCGTCGGACCGCTCGTAGCCGCTGACGATGCAACGCGAGCGGCGAGGCTCGCCCACGTACAGCAAGCCGAACACGACTTCGACCCCTTGCCCTTCGACGCCGCGGCCGCCCGCGCTTTTGGTCGCGTCGCGTCGAGCCTTCGCTCCTCGGGCCGCAAACCAGCCGCCAGGGCTTACGACGCGCTCATCGCCGCGATAGCCGTCGCCACGGATCTCCCGCTCTACACCGTGAACCCCGATGACTTCGCCGGAATCGCCGACCTCACCGTGCATCCGGTTGCTCATCCGGACGCGTCGACAACCTGACGCCACCGACCAACAAGGAACTTCAGACTGGTCCGCCTCGTCCGGCGCAACGACGGACAAGGAGCCGGCAACGCCCTCCTGGATGTTTCGCACAAGGCGGCCGAGCCCGGCCGTGGGCATGTCGAACGAAGCAGAACTCCGAAGGTCGCATCATTGCTACGTTGCGTCCATGCCTGGAATCGGACGCCTTGCCGTGCTGGCGATCGACTGCCCCGACCATCGCGCCCTTGCCGCGTTCTACAGCGCGCTCACAGGTTTGCCAGTTGGCGATGACGACGGCGACGACGACTGGATCGAACTCGTGAACGACGGTCCGACTCTCGCATTCCAGCGGGTCGACGACTACGTGGCACCGACGTGGCCGGGCTCGACGCTTCCGCAGCAGGCACACGTCGACGTGCATGTGTTGGACCTCGACGTCGCCGAGGAGGCCGTTCTCGCCCTTGGCGCGATCAAGGCCGACTACCAGCCCGGAACCACGTTCAGGGTCTACCTCGACCCCGTCGGCCACCCCTTCTGCCTCGTTCTCGACCACGCCATGCGCTGAGCCCGGACGCGACTTGCTCCAATGCCAGCGTGACGGGCGCAAGGTGAGGGTGGCCGATCCTCGTCGGCAGTGTCAGGAAGGCGAGTCGAGAGATACGAACGGCACTCCCGTCAGCTCTAGGGAGACTTCCCAAAGTCGCTCCGCGGTTTCGGCATCCTTGGCCGCTGAGTTCGGCTCCACCCGTGCCGGCGCTCCGCGCTGTTCCATGAAACCGTCGGGTCCGTAGTACTCACCGCCGCGGACAGCCGGGTCGGTCGCGGCCCGAACTGTGGGCAGCGCACCGGCGTGAGCGTTCTGCGAGAACACCTTCGCGAATGGCTGGGTGAGCGTCATCAGCCGGCCGGCAATGCCGCCGGTTGACCCGGCGAGGTTGGTGTCGGAGATGCCGGGATGCGCGGCCACGGCGATCGTGTCGGCTCGAGCCGCTTCGAGCCGGCGCTGCAACTCGAAGGTGAACAACAGGTTGGCGAGCTTGCTCTGCCCGTACGCACGCCACGCCCCATAGCGACGTTCCGACTGGAGATCATCGAAGCCGATCTTTCCCATCTTGTGAGCGAGACTGCTCACGTTGACGACGCGGGACTGCGCGGTCGCCAGCAACATCGGCAGCAGGTGTGCGGTGAGGGCCACGTGGCCAAGGTGGTTCGTCGCGAACTGCAACTCGAAGCCGTCGACGGTGCATTGATACGGCGTGGCCATAACGCCGGCGTTGTTCACCAGCAGATCGAGCCGACCGAATCGCCGGCTGAACTCGGCCGCGGCATCAGCTACCGAGGCGAGCGAGGAGAGGTCGAGGTCGACAAGCGACACCTCGGCCGACGGCGCGTCGACGAGGATGGCTTCACGTGCTGCGTCTGCCTTGGAGCGAGAGCGACAAGCCAGCACCACCTGCGCGCCTTTGGTGGCCAGTATCCGAGCGGCCTCCAGACCGATACCGCTGTTCGCGCCGGTGATCAGAGCGACACGGCCCGTTTGGTCGGGGATGAGTGTTTCGTTCCAATCAGCCATGGTTCGACCCTAGAGCCATGGCCATCCTGTGGCGGTCGTTCGATGGCCTCGGTCTCACCGATCCCCACCGATCCCGACATGGTCATTGGAACGAGCTACCTGATCGCCGAGCGAAGCAGCTCATGGGTCCCGAGCACTGCCACCAGTTGTGATCGCGCCCAACGAGGGTCAGGCGACGTTGCAACCGGGATCTCGAAAGGTGAACCGCACGGTTCTTGGACACGACGCAGATCGATTTGGGCGCTGAAGCAGAATGGCTGCTTCGCGCTCCAGCAGACTGGTCGACATGAGGACCGCTGACGTCACGCTGGATCAGTTGGCTGCCGATCCGTATCCAATTCTTGCTGAACTCCGCCGACATGCACCGGTTGCGTTCATCCCATCGTTGGGGATGTGGTTGGTCACGAAGTGGGAGGATGTGATGGAGGTGACCGTCAACGAGGATCGCTTCACTGCAGCGACGGAGCCGTCGTGGCTGAACACTGTGCTCGGTCACAATATGTTGGGTTCGTCGGGGGAAGTTCATCGGCGGCTGAAGGACGCCACACAGCCGGCCTTCAGCCAGTCGGCGACCGGTGGGTGGGTGAGGGAGCGGCTTCCGCAGTTGTGTCACACACTGATCGATGAGTTCGCGGCGCAGGCGCCGGTTGATCTGATGACTGCCTACGCCGAACCGCTCGCGGTAATGGCCTTGGCCGATGCACTTGGATGGACCACAGCGTCGACGGCGAGCATCGGCGGATGGACGCGTGGAGTGTGCGCGGGGCTCGCCAACTTCGCCAACGATCCAGCCCTTGCCGCGGTGGCCGCCACGGCCAAGGCCGAGTCCGGCGCGTCGATCGCGGCACAGTTGGAAGAACTGCGAACGTGTCCGACGACCAGTGGGCTCCAGAAGATCGCCGACCATCCAGCCGGACTCAGCGACGACGAGATCATCGCCAATGTTCGGCTGATGATGTCAGGAGGGATCAACGAGCCGCGTGACGCCATCTGTTTGACGGTGTGGGCACTCTTGACGCAGCCGAACGTGCTGGAGGAGTGCCGACGCGACGGCATGTGGCGCCAGGCAGTCGATGAGACGCTTCGATGGATCTCACCGGTAGCAACGGCGACCCGGCAAGTCGTTGTCGACACCGAGCTCGGTGGAGTGACATTGCCCGCCGGGGCACTTGTCGCCGCAGTGTTGTCGTCGGCCAACCGTGACGAATCGCGGTGGACGGCTCCCGACGAGTTCCAACTGCGCCGAGCCGGCTCCCATCTCGCTTTTGCGGCTGGCGCGCATGTGTGCCTAGGAGCATGGCTCGGCCGCCAAACGGTGCGAGTCGTCACCCAAGTCCTCTTCGATCGTCGCCCCAACCTGCGACTCGTGCACGAAACCGAAATCGTCGGCTTCGAGTTCCGCGGCCCGACCGCGCTGTGGGTCGCCTAGTTGTAGTGCCGGCATCGAACAACGGCGTCGTACCCAACTCGCGTAGAAGCTTTGGACGTGACCGGAAACAACGACCGACCCATCGCCCGGCAAAACGCGCACCAGTACCTCGCGTCCCTAACGCCAACGTCCGCATACACGAGCTGTGGGTCAACACCGCTGCCATCGCACTCCGCGTCGAAACTCTTCTTCATATGCGTGCTGATCATTATTGACTCGCACGTCTCGACAGCTCGGTGATGCTGGCCGTAACAGAGTTCGCCGGACTCTTGGTGCGGTCTGTCGGCCCCTGTTGCCCGGAATCAAGAACCGCCGCGGACGCTGAGCTGACTTCTCTTGGCGAGGTGAACGCAACGCGAACCACGTAGCCCCCGTCTGGACGAGGGGTCTCCTCTCGCGATGCAGGACGACACCGCCGGTCTGGCCCGGCAGCGCGTCTGACGCGACCGGTCTCGGCGGCTTGGCTAGAGGAGGCTATGGGCGACTGGATGGCGGGGTTGGTAGAGAAGCATCCATCCGGCTCCGGGCACCTCGAAGGACGGGACGACACCGAAGCCTTGGTCTTCGATACCAGTGCGGGTGATCACGTCTTCGCTCGCGGGAAAGCAGCCGCGCCGGGCACTGCGAAGGTCGGGTTCGGGAGTGACGCAACGCCTGTGTTCTCACTCTGACCTTCGTCTCGATGACCGCGTTGCATTGGATGGCGGTTGGATCGACTTTCCGAACACGATCCGCCTCGAGCAGCCGGGCTGCTACAACCTCCAGTTCGACTACCACGCTGGCACCACTCGCATGGCATTGCGCTACGCGGCTCCCGCCCTCCCAACCTGCGCCGGACGCCGAGCCGTGACGGCACTCGCACGGTCGGTCGGCCAACACGTTGACGTCAAGCGCTTCTTCAGTGCGGCTCATTTCGCGTGGGTATCCGATCAAGGGGCCTCACCCCCGCGGACCGGTGACGACGCTGCGAGCTACGCGTCCATGAGGCAGAAGTCGTCCGCCCTCGGGCCCTTCAATGCAGGTGTGGTGCTGGAACTCCTCGACGATCCAGGCGCCCCGTGGAACGAGATGATGCCGGTCATGGGCTCGAGGTGATACCGAACGAACGCCGCGTGGCCAGCTCCGCACACAATGGGCAAACTGGGACATGGCCGAACCTGAATACATCGCGTCGACGCGCCACGTGTACGACTTCTCCGCGGCGCACTACGCCAGCGAGGTCGGCACGACCGTAACCGCCGCGTTCGAACGGCCGATCGACCTGGCAGTTCTCCACGCGTTCTCCGAAGATCTTCTTGCCGTGGTCGACGCGCGGGTGCTCGATGTCGGATGCGGAGTCGGGCGCATCACCTCCTACCTCCACGATCGCGGTCTGGAGGTCTCGGGTGTCGACCTGTCGACCGAGATGATCGCCGCCGCACGCTCGTCCCATCCGCACCTAACGTTCAGCGTGTCGCCGATGACCAACCTCCCGCTGGACGAACACTCAGTCGCTGGTGTCGTTCTCTGGTACTCGATCATCCACCTGCCACCGGCAGCGCTCCCCCAGGTCTGGGACGAGATCGCTCGCGTCCTCACTGCGCAAGGCCGGATGTTGCTCGGGTTCCAAGCAGGCGACAACGACATCGTGCGACGCGACAATGCCTACGGGTCGTCGACGACGATGACCTGGTATCGACACAACGTCGACGATGTGGTGCGCGGCGTCGAACGGGCGGGTTTCGGCGTGAAGGCTCGCATATGGCGAACGGCCCAACTGCCGCACGAGACGACCCCGCAAGCGTTCCTGATCTGTGAACGTCACATCCCGGTCGACCCGGCGGAGTGATGGACTGCGAAGTTTGCGGCTTCGCTGACTTCGATGCGGTCGCGAGCCAACACAAGCGAGCACTACCCATACGGCCGGACCGAGCGCGAATGTCTCGGATGGGGTCGGTTCACATTCATACGCGCGCTGGTTATGTCTCGGCGGCACGTTGGGCAGCTTCCAGGCAGGGTTCACCCGGAGGGGTGCGGTTATCCTCGAACCCACGTGACGTTGATCGTTCCGCAGACGCTCGGTACCGAGTTCGACGACACAGTTCGTAGTCGCCCGTGGGCAGCGTCGGGGGCAGCACAAAACTCGAGGTTGCGCCCGATAGTGCGTCGTCCAGCATAGAGAACTTGGCGGGATCTTCTTCGAACCCCATCGGGATCTCGGGGTTCCCGTCGCCGCGCAGCAGGACCAGGTCGTGCCCGGACTTCCGAACCCAGAGATAGGCCCCCCGACTTCTGACCAGCGCGCCCGTGAACGTGACTTCGAAGACAGCACCGGCACGTAGCGGTCCGCGAACTTCGAGAGTGGCTCTTGCGTCCGGGTTCGAGCTGTTTGGATTCACCTTCCGTGGGCTCACAGTCGTCTCGGTGATCGTTTCGGGACACGGAGCGTCGGACCGGGACCCGCACGACGAAGTGGTCTCCCTCATGCCCGTGAGGGCGACGGCCGGCACGATAAGCATCGCCGGGAAAATCAGCAGGAGGGACGCCCGTTGGATTTTGCTCCAACGATTCGAATGTGCCAGCCGAACTGCTCCCCAAATGTACGAAATGATTGGGACTACCAAATTGCCGATGCTGAGAAGGAGAACAGTAAACATGTCTCCGCCTCGGGTGTTTGGCCGGACGCCATCACGTGGCTTGTCAGACATGGCTGCTCCCTCGGATCGCCTCGAAAAGGAATCGCGCTGCCGGGGACCAGAGCACCGCACCCGAACCAGCCGAGGCAAGAACCACACGTCAGGGATCATGTCGTGATCTACCCGACGCTAACACCCGTCCACCCCGACGGCACCGCCAAAACGGGCCGTCACATAACGCCGGCTTACGGTGACAGCGACGCAGCTCCGCACATATCGGGCACGATGCAGCGGGTCGATCGTCAGGAGGCGTGCGTTACCGGGCGCGAGGTAAGGGCCGCTACCGAGTGGCGGTTGGCGATAGCTGATCGGGGTTATCGGGCGTCCTTATGCGTGGCGGGAAGCCAGTCGCGAGTGGTGTGTGGAACAATGCGGCATGGGATCGGGCAGTGACGGTGTGAGGCCGTCGGGGACGGTGACGTTCCTGTTCACCGATATCGAGGGTTCGACGCGTCGGTGGGAGGCGGATGCCGACGCGACGCGGCGGTATCACCTGCTCCCGACCCACTGCCGGATCTCGTCAGCCAATTGCTCGAGAACGCCTGTCGTCCCGGCGGGGAGCGGATCCGGAAACCGTTGCTCGGGATACGCGAGCGTTCCCCCCAGATGGACCGGCTGGACGCAGGGCATCTCGTGCT
>JANMYF010000045.1:0-10903 GCA_031381685.1 Acidimicrobiia bacterium | reverse complement strand
CGGCAAAGATCCTGGCCAACGACACCGGACGCTTCGCCACGATGGTCAGCGACCGCTGGGGCGCATCGGTCACCGAAGCGAACGAGTCGATCGCCGACACCTCGACCGGGAAGTCGGGCCCGGCCGTACCGGCGAGTTCGGTGGCGAGCACGAGGAGATCCGGAGGCTGGGGCAGTGGCGGCAGCGCCCAGGTCAGCGTGAGCGGAAAGAAGAACTCGTCGGGCGGGTCGTAGTCCTCGCCGATCTCGTTCACCTTGTCCTCGAACGACAGCAGCACCCGCGGGTCGACCTCGAGCGTGAGGTGCAGGTCGAGCGGGCCGTTGCAGCCCTCCTCGGGGTGCAGGTCAACCTCCCACGCCTGGCGGAGCGAGTAGGTCTCCACCAGGTGGCGCTCGTCGTGCACGTGAAACCCGTGATCGACGGTTGCGTGGTCCTTCAGGTCGGCGATGTAGCCCGCCACGTCGATGACCGCCATCAGCGTTCCCCGGAAGTGGCAGAGGCGGTACTCCGAGTCGGCATGGTCCCCATCAGCGCGCGAGCCTACGCATGTCCATGCCCTTCGCGGGCGGCGTAGGCCCGCACGACAGGCTCCAACTCGACCGGGCTGGCACCGTGGAGGATGACCCCGTCGGCCCCCAGGCGAAACTGCCGGAGCACGGCGTCGACGCACTGTTGCGGTGGACCACTCGCCGACGGAGCCAGCCACTCGTCGGGAATCAGCGCGGCGAACCGCTCCAGCTCCTCGGTGGTCGCAAACGTGTCTATCGCCCGTCCGGCGAAGCTCTTCACCAACGGATCGGCCCGAAAGCGCGTCAGCACCTCCGGGTTCCAGCCGTTGGTGCGAACCATCAGGTCGCCGTAGCCCTGGAGGTAGGTGCTGAGCCGTCCGACCGTCTTCTTCAGACGCAGCGGTTCGGGGATGTGGTCGCCGATCGTGGCCAGGCACGACCACACCTTGACCGTCGACGGGTCACGGCCGGCGCGCTCGGCGGCCAGCTTCACCGTGCGTACGCAGCGCTCCAGGGTCTCATCGGTGAAGAACGTGTGAAGCACGATCTCGTCGAACGCCCGACCTCCCAACTCCAGCGAGTTCGGGCCGAACGCCACGAGCCAAGAGGGATCTCCTCTCGGAATGTGGGATCGAGACGAAGGACGGGATAGCGGCCTGCCGGTCCGTCATAGCCGATCACCGTCTCGCCGTTCCACAGCCGCCGCATCAGCCCGGTGAAGTCCTCCATCTGCGCGGTCGTGATGCGAGCGATCCCGAACGCGTCGAAGAGCCGGTCGATCCCGCGGCCGATCCCGAGCGTGAACCGGCCGCCGGTCAGTCGGTGCATGGTCGTCGCATATGACGCCGTGACGATCGGGTGCCGGACGCTGTGGTTCGTCGCGGCCGTCGAGATCTGAATGCGTTCCGACGCCACCGCCGCGGCACCCGAGAGGGTCACCGCCTCCTTGACGTTCCATCGCTCGGAGATGAACGCCCGCCCGAGTCCGAGACGCTCGGCGTCACGCAGCTCCTCCACCAACGCACGAGGGCTCTCCGGTGCTCCGGCGAGCAGATAGAAGCCGAGTTCGGGATGGTCAGTGACGGCGGCATTCACCCGACGAAATGTAGGCCGGGCCCTGCGCCTTGACCCAACGCTGATCTTCGCTCAACTTCGGCGGCGGACCGGTCGAAAGAGTGTGTGACCTCACGCGCCCGCGCCACGGCCGATGCCTACGTCCCTCCGAAGGAACATCCATGGCCACTGACCGATTCCGCCACAATTTCCTCGGCCCGATGACGTTGCTACTCCTCGCGCTCGGACTGGCCAGTTGCGGCGACGAAAAGGCATCGCCCGCCCCCGCATCGACCACCGTCGTCGCCGTCGGTCCGCCGACCGAGGCGGCGACGGCGGTGATCGACCCTGCTCCCGTCGTGACCGACGCAGGCTGAGTCCGCGCCCCCAGCGCGCACGGGATCTCGCGGACGGGCGGGTTCTGGGTCGACCCACCTTCACTGGGTCAGCTCACGTTCACTGGGTCGGGATTTGCGCACCTATGCGCGTCAGCCGACCCAAAGCGCTCAGCTGACCCAGCGCTGCTCACCGGTCGAGGCTCAGGCGGACTTGGCCAACTCGATGTCGAAGCTGAGCTTGACCTTCTCGCCGATCAGCACGCCACCGGTCTCGAGCGCCGCGTTGTACTCCATGCCGAAGTCCTTCCGGTTGACCTCGCCCTGGGCGCTGAAACCGGCCTTGATGTTGCCCCAGGGATCCTTTGACATACCCTCGAACTCGACCTCGAGGTCGACCGGCTTGGTCACGCCGCGCATGGTGAGATCGCCGGAGAGCACGTAGTCGTTGCCGTCGACGCGAATGCCTTTGGAGACAAACGTCCAGGACGGGAACTTGTCGGTGTCGAAGAAATCACCGTTCTTCAGGTGGGCGTCACGACTGGCGTCGGCGGTGTTGACAGTGGCGGGATCGATGGTCACTTCGACGGCAGTGGCAAGACGATCCTCGGGCACGGTCACCGTGCCGGAGAAGCCGGAGAACGAGCCGCGCACTTTGCTGATCATGAGGTGTTTGACCGAGAACGCGACCGACGAGTGCGATGCGTCGATGGTCCAGGTGCCGGGGGTGAGGTCAGTTGGGGCAGGCATGAAGGGCTCCTAAGTAGTTGCTAGTGGAAACAACATCAGCGTAGGAGATATAGTTGCTAGTAGCAACCAAAAGGAGGACCACCCGTGAGTGACTCTGATCACAGCCGCCGATCGGCAACACTCGTTCCCATGCCCCCTCGGCCGACCAACGAGCGACGACAGGCGTGGTACGCCGCCGTCCGCGCTCACGGCGCGCTCACCGAGGTGATGGAGCAGCGACTCGACGCAGCCACTGGCATGCCCCTCGGCTGGTACGACGTGCTCGTGAACCTTTATCTCGCGCCCGGCCATGCCCTGCGGATGAGCGAACTCGCCGATGCAGTGCTGATGTCGCGGAGTTGGCTCACGCGACGCGTCGACCAGCTCGAGCGGGCCGGGCTCGTCGAACGGTGTTCGGCGGGAGACGACGGACGCGGCGTCCGCGCCCGTCTCACGAGAGAAGGTAAGCGCGCGTATCTCAAGCTGGAACGCGTGCACTCATCAGCGATCGACTCGCACTTCGTGCCCTGCGCGACGCCGGCCGAAGCCGAGGTCATCGAACGGGTCATGAACCGCGTCGCGGCAATTGCCCGCCGCGAGCTCGGACGTCCCGAATAGGCCGGATCGGCTCCGCTACACCGCTCGCGTGAAGGCCACGGCACCGAGCAGGGTGCCGATGGCACCGAGCGACGCCATCGCCCCGCCGAGGGCCAGAGCCCATTTCTTCTTGACCAGCACATGCAGCGCCGCTCCCCCGCCGGTGATGAGGAAGCAGGTCATCTTGAAGCCGAACCACGCTTTCGCTGACGACGGGTACGCGTTGAAGTCGATGGCGAGGGCGTTCCAGATGCCGGTGAAGACCAGGATCACGTAGGCGGGCCACGCCAGGAGGGCGAAGCGGTTGGCGATCTTGCGGGGCGCGTCGGGCCCGAGGGTTCTTACCGTCGGGAGCAGACCACCGAGGACGATCTGTCCGCCGACCCAGACCGTCGCAGCGAGCACGTGGATGAACACCCGGGCGGTATTGGCAGTCAAAGTCACGGCGACACGGTAGCGGCTCATGCTCGCCGGTCCGAAGCGTCGGCCGCGCTACGCCGCCTTCTGGAGGAACTCCACCACGACCGCGGCGATCTCGTCCGGACGTTCCGGCAGCATGGCGTGACCGGCGCCGGAGATCTCCACGAGGGTGGCGCAATCGCCGTGGTCCGCGACATAACGCCGACCGTTCTCGGGAACGGCGATCGCGTCGTGAAGCGCCTGCACGACCAGGACTCGCGACGCCACGGCATCCCACCACACCGTCCGGTCCGTTCGTACAACTGCACCCCGCTGGTAGCGAGCGACGGTCGGCATCCACCCTCCACTCCACACGGACGGGTCGTTGCCATCCGCGAAGAACGCGCGGCGAACGTGCTCGAGATGCTCCGATGGCGCCAGTGACTCGTCGAAGCACGACAGAAGCGAGTGATCGATCGATGGCTCGATCGGCACGTATCCGCCGGCGGCGAGAAGAGTGAGGGTGGCGACGCGCTCGGGATGGTCGGCCGTGAACATGCGAGCCAGCCGATTGCCGAATGCGTGGCCGATGATATGCGCGCTGCCGATTGCGCGTTCGTCCATCGAGCGGCGAACCTCTCCGGCGAGATCGGGCAACGTCGGCTCACCGTCCCAGGACGGCAACGGATCCAGCGCATGCGGATCGAAGCCGACATCGCGGAGGCTGGCGCACAGCGCGTCGAAATCAGACGCTGGCCGGCCGAGTGACGGAAGGAGTACGACGTGACGTGATCCGGCCGTCACGTCAACGACCGACCTCGTGCAACTCGATCCGGTTGCCCCAAGGGTCACGTACGAAGGCCTGCCTCGATGTGCCCGCAGCGCGGATCGAGGTGACCGCCACTCCCGCCGCGCTCACCTCGGCGACGGCGTCGTCGAGGTCGTCGACGAGGATCGCCACGTGGTCGCCATCAGGGGCACGAGGCGTGCCGACGACGAGATGGAACTGCTGGGCGCCCACATCGAGCCATGCGCCGGGGAACGGGAAGTCGGGGCGATCTGCACGCTCCGTCAGGCCGAGCAACCCGCAGTAGAACGCCATGGCCTCGTCGCGGTCGCCGACCGTGATGTTCACGTGGTGAATCCCGTGGGGACGCAGGCTCATCGCACTGCTCCGATCCGTCGGCGGGCAGGCGTGATCGTCACGGCACCATCATCCACCGCGAGCCGAAGCCCGTCCATCACGGCCACGCTTTCCTGCGCTTCTCGGCGTTCCCAGCCCGTGTCGGCCGGCCGGACCGCATCGGTTCGGCAGCCGTTTCCCGGCCCGAGCGGGTGAGCCGGCCCGAAAGCGCACCGACGGGAGCCGGGTGCCGTGGAAAACTGGTCGTCTTATGTCGCTTCTCTCCTCCGTAGAAATGGCCCCCCGGGATCCGATCCTTGGCCTGAACGAGCAGTTCAACGCCGATCCGAACCCCAACAAGGTGAACCTCGGCGTCGGCGTCTACACCGACGAGAACGGCAAACTGCCCCTGCTCAAGTGCGTCGCTGCGGCCGAGAAGGCCATGGCCGCCGACCTGAAGACCCGCGGCTATCTCCCCATCGACGGCCTGGCGAGCTACGACAAGGCCGTGCAGCACCTCGTGTTCGGCGCCGAGTCCCCCGCCGTCGCCGAAGGCCGCGTCGCGACCGTGCAGGCACTCGGCGGCACCGGTGGTCTCAAGGTCGGCGCCGACTTCCTTCGCCGCCTCCTCTCGTCGGCGAAGGTCCTGATCAGCGACCCGAGCTGGGAGAACCACCGCGCACTGTTCACCAACGCCGGCTTCACCGTCGAGAGCTACCCGTACTACGACGCCGCCACCCGAGGCATCGACGTCGACGCCATGATCGCCGCGCTCGACGCCACCCCGGCCGGCACGATCGTCGTGCTCCACGCCTGCTGCCACAACCCGACCGGCTACGACCTCGCCCCGGCCGACTGGGAGCGCGTCATCGCCTCGGTGTCCTCACGCGGACTCGTGCCGTTCCTCGACATGGCCTACCAGGGCTTCGGCGACGGCATCGCCGAAGACGGAGCGGTCGTGCAGATGTTCCTTGCGTCCGGTCTTGACTTCCTCGTGTCCACGAGCTTCTCCAAGAGCTTCTCGCTCTACGGCGAGCGCGTCGGTGCGCTGAGCATCGTGTGCGCGGACCGCGACGAGGCCGCCCGGGTGCTCAGCCAGCTCAAGATCGCCGTGCGCACCAACTACTCCAACCCGCCCACACACGGCGCCCAGATCGTGTCGACGGTCCTGACCACCCCCGAGCTCCGAGTGATGTGGGAGGAGGAGCTCGCCGGCATGCGCGTCCGCATCAAGGAGATGCGTGGAGCGCTCGTCGAAGGTCTCAAGCGTGCCGGCGTCACCTCCGACCTCAGCTACATCACCACCCAACGCGGGATGTTCTCGTACTCCGGCCTCAGCGCCGAACAGATGCAACGGCTGCGCTCAGAGTTCGGCATCTACGGGGTCGACACCGGCCGGATCTGTGTGGCTGCGGTGAACCACCACAACCTCGACGCGATCTGCGAGGCAATCGCCAAGGTCATGGCCGACTGATCTGGGCCCGGCAGCCGAACGGGACCATAGGATCCGGCCATGGCCGAACCGGTTGTCGTTTCCCGTCGTGTTGCTGCGTCACCAGACCGCGTCTGGGGGCTCATCGCCGACATCTCCCGCATGGGCGAGTGGTCGCCCGAGACCACGAGGTGCCGATGGGTGGGGAAGGTGACCGGGCCGCAGGTCGGTGCGCGATTCGTCGGCCAGAACCGCAACGGGAAGCGGCGGTGGGCGACCCCATGTGTGGTCACCCAGTCGACACCCGGCCGGACGTTCGCTTATCGGGTCAACGTCGGACCGGTCCAGATTGCTACGTGGACATATGACATCGAACCCACCGACAACGGCGGATGCGTCGTGACAGAGTCCACGGTCAACCTCGAGAACAAGGTTGTGGCGAAGCTGGGTGACCTCATGACGAACGTGAAGGACCGGGCCGAGCACAACCGCGCCAACATGGAAGTGACGCTCGCCCGACTCGCCGCGGCAGCGGAGTCGGCCTAGCCGGACTTGTGGCGTTCGGTCGCTCCAGCAGCGACGGGACGCGACATCTCGCGGAGACCGGTGCGTCAGGATCCGGACCAGTTCGGAGCGCGCTTCTCGGCGAACGCGCGTGGGCCTTCCTTGGCATCGTTCGACGTGAAGACCTTCCCCATCAAGGGACCCTGGATCGCCCAGAACTCCTCCTCGGTGGCATCGAGGCTGGCGCGCACCAGCTGCTTCGACGCCGCCACGCCCAGGGGCGCGTTCTTGGCGATCCGCTCGGCCAATTCGATGGCCACGGCGAGCGATTCACCCTTCTCCGCGAGACGGGCGACGAGCCCGTAGCCGTGGGCTTGCTCGGCGGTGATCGGGTCGGCCGTGAGTGCGAGCTCCATCGCCACGCCGTAGGGCAGGACGCGCGGAAGGCGGAGGAGCCCACCGCCGGCGGCGAAGAGGCCAACACCGACTTCGGGGATGCCGATCTTCACCCCCTTGGCCGCCACGAGGAGATCGCACGCGAGGGCCAGTTCGAGCCCGCCGGCGAGCGCAAACCCTTCAATAGCGGCGATGAGCGGCTTCTTCGAGCCGTTGCGGATGAAGACGTCCAGCCCGACGGGGCCGCCCTCGGTGGCAAAGGCTTTCAGATCCATCCCGGCGCAGAACCCTCGGCCGGCACCCGTGAGCACACCGACCGTCAGGCCCGGGTCGCCGTCGAGCTCCTCCACGGCCCGCAGCAGGCCCTGGGCGAGCGCCGTGTTGATGGCGTTCATCGCCTCGGGGCGATTCAGGGTGATCACGAGAACGCGACCACGGACTTCGGTCAGGACAGCGGGGGCAGTTTCGTCGGACATAGCGGCGACAGTAGGTCAACGTCGGCGGGTGCGAGCAGTCCGCCGTTGGCCGGTTGGATCGATTGCCGAGGGCGCGCTGGCACTTCGATCCTTCTCGCGGCCCGCGGCCGCGGTCGACGAGGTCAACCCTCGAAGCGGCATTCCCACGTGCCCGAGAGTGCCGGCGAGCCGTCGTGGACGAACTCTCCGGACTTCTCGTCGTCGTAGACGTACACCGTCGCCAGCAGATTCTGCGAACCGGTGGCGTCGGTCCAGCTCAAATCGGCGGCGTAGCTTCCCGGGCCCTCGTAGGACCCCTGCGTGACGAGCGAGAACGACGAGACCTTCGCATCGCCAGCCGCGGTGTAGCTCACCTCGAACGACTCGCCGTCGACCACGGTGCCGGGACCCGAGCAGAACGCTCCCTCGCTCTTGGGCGTGACCTTGCCGGCGAGGGAGTCGGGAGCGGAGAACTCGACCGCGAGCGACTTCAGAGTGATCCCCGCCTCGGCCCGGCGGGCCGCCAACGCCGCCTCCGAACTCGATGCGGCGACGGCGATCGGGCCCTCGCCGGTCGTGGCGCCCGAATCGACCGTGGTCGGCGCGTCGACCACGGTCTCGACGCCGTCCGAGCCACTGGAGCACCCGACGAGCCCGAACATCAGCGCCGCCGGGAGGACAATACGGACGAGAAACCGAGAACGAGGACGCCGGACCATGCCCCATTCTCCCCCACCGTTGCCGACGAACTGTCCGTCACGTCAAAGCCGCGTCGATCGTTCTGCGGGAGAACACCTCCAAATGAGGCTCGGAGGTGTTCTACCCCCATATCTGGGGGCAACCTCTCTCGCAACGCGCGGCACGTTCCGGGCCGGTTGAGCCGATCGGCCTACACAGGGTCGCCGGGGAATCGCCGATGGAACACTCGTGCCGGTTCTCCCGCCCACTGTTCCCCCACGCCGGCGAGCGGCCGATGCCGTCCCTGGGGTCCTCGGTGCCGTTGGATCCGCGGCGACCATTGGCGCAGTGATCAACCTCGACGCGAGCCCCGCCCGGATGGGGGCCCTGATCGGCGGGAGTGTGGTCACCGGAGTCAGCCTCGTCGTCGCCTACGCCAGCCTGTTCGGCCACGACCGACGTTCGCGGCGGCGAAGCACGATCCTCGACGCGACGTCGGGCGATGTCCTCCTGATCGTGTCCGACGACCGCATCGTGCAAGCCGGCGGGGCGACCCTGCGCCTCCTCGGCTGCGCTCCCGAGGCACTTCTCGGCTGCGACGCCCGGGTCGTCCTGCCATTTGCCGATCCGGACGACTTCGAGCGGCTGATCCTCCGCGGTCACACGGACCGCCCCAAACCGGTCGTCGCCGAAAACGTCCGCCTCCGCCTCCACGATGGGCGCACCCCCACGGTCGACCTCGTGGTGCACCAACCCGACGATGCCTCCGTCGACGGCATGGTCGTCCGATTGGTGGACGCCACCGATCGGTTCCACCTCCACGAACGGCTGGGGAAGGTGGGCGCGCTCGACCCCGTCAGCGGACTCGCGAACCGTGAACGCACCCTCGAGCTCGGCTCCGCCGCGCTCCACCGGGCCAAACGAACCGGGGAACACCTGGCCGTTCTCGCCGTTCACCTCGACGGGCTCTCGGCAATCGCGGAAACCTTCGGGAACCATGTCGCCGACGAGGTCGTCCGCGTGAGTTCCAGTCGATTCGCCACCGCGCTCCGAACCGAGGACCCGCGAGGACGCCATGACGAGGACGTGCTCGTCGCCATCGCCGGTGGGATGGCCCAAGACATCGGCCGGGGCTACGCCGTGGACGTTGCCGACCGGGTGACGGAATCGCTCTCGTCGCCGATCTACTTCGATGGACACACCTTGCAGCTGCACCCTTGGATCGGCATCGCTCACCGGGCCAAGACCTCGGGCAATCCGCAGATCGAAGATCTGCTGAACGAAGCACTGGAAAGCATGCGGGAAGTTCGCCGGGCGACCACGCGTTGGGCCGCGCTCGACTGAACCGTACGCCGCCCCTCGGGTCTACTCCTCGAGGTACTCCTTGAGACGCTGGCTTCGCTGCGGATGGCGGAGCTTCGCCAACGTCTTCGTCTCGATCTGGCGGATCCGCTCACGAGTGACGTTGAACTCCTTGCCGACCTGCTCGAGCGTGCGGGGCTGGCCATCGTCGAGGCCGAAGCGGCGGCGCACCACCTCGCGTTCGCGCTCGTTCAGCTCCGACAGCGCCCGATCGACGGCCTGACGGCGCACCTTCTTGACCGCCTCCTCGGCCGGGGCGATCGCGCTCTCGTCTTCGATGAAGTCACCGAGCGTGCTTCCGTCGTCCTCGCCGACCGGCGATTCCAAGGACACCGGGTCATAGGCCATGCGTTGGAGCTCGCGAACGCGCTCCGGGGTGAGATCGACACGTGCCGCGATCTCGGCCGTGGTCGGTTCACGGCCGAGTTCCTGGAGCATCTCGCGCTGCGTACGCGTGACCAGCAGGATCACATCGACCATATGCACGGGGATACGGATGGTCCGCGCCTGATCAGCGATCGCCCGCGTGATCGCCTGACGAATCCACCACGTTGCGTAGGTGGAGAACTTGAAGCCCTTCGTGTGATCGAAGCGCTCGACGGCGCGCATCAGGCCGAGGTTCCCCTCCTGGATGAGATCCAGCAGCGTCATGCCCCGACCGGCATAGCGCTTGGCGATCGACACGACGAGGCGGAGATTCGCCTCGGTCAGCTCCTCCTTGGCCCGTAGCCCGTCCTTGACGGTTCGGTCAAGCTGGCGGCGTGCGGCGAACGTCAGTCCCTCCAACGCGTTGTCGGCGGCAAGCTCGGCCAGCTTCGTCTCGGCGGCGATGCCTGCGGCGATGCGCGTCGCGAGAGCGACCTCGCCTTCGGCGTTCAGGAGCGAGACGCGTCCGATTTCGCGGAGATACTGTCGGACGGGATCGGCGGACGAACTGGCTCGGCCCATGTAGGTCGAACGGAACGTCCCGTCGTTCCCATCGTCCACGTTGCGCTTCTCGGCCGACCCATCGTCGGGGAACTCACTCACGCCCGTTGTCCCCATGCCACCAACCAGGGTACCAACAGGCCGAGGGCCTCGACCCGCTCCGCGTGATCCACATCGTGGAGACGGGCTTGGAGATGCTTGAGATGGGCCACCGCGCTCACGTCCACCCGGGCATCGTCGACGCCGGCGGCGGCCGCCGCGGCGAGATCATCGATAGCCCAGGAGGTCGCGTTGCCGACGACTCGGGACACCGCATCGTCCGGCTCGGCATCCGGGGTCGGCATCTCGACCGCCAATCGGAACAGCAGGTTGAGGGCAGCGGCCTCGGCGGGATCGCTCCCTCG
>JANMYF010000029.1:0-18918 GCA_031381685.1 Acidimicrobiia bacterium | reverse complement strand
GTGTACCAGAGCTCTTCGCTCTCCCAATGAATGATCGCGTGCACCTGGCCGGGGTTGCCGCGCTCGATCCACAGCTCCTTCTTGACGAACCCGGGGCGCTGCTCGAGGTACCGACTCCAGGTCTTCTCCTCCACCGCCATCCACTGCTCGCGGATTGCGGGATCGACGTCGAAGGTGAGCTGCTCAATGACCATGCTCCGACAGTACCCGGGAGTATCGATGGCATCAATACTGCAGGGGGTGCTTCACGCGGAGCCTCGTGTCGAAGCCACGGCACCGAGGACACCACCGAGCACCAGGCCGATCAGCGGCAAGATCGTGAGAACGGCGCTGTTGAGAGAAACGACGCCGAAGAACATCAGGTCGAGGGCGATGAACCCGAACAGCCGCAGACAGAGCACCCCGGTGATGACGATACGACCGATCTTCATGACCGAACCCTCCTGAAGAGTGGGCGAACGGCACCGGCAGACCCAGCTGCGGTGACCACGGTGCCGACAAGGCTCACGGCGGTGAGCGGCGAGTCGAACGGCCCGCCCTCGATCTCCACATCAACCACTCCGGAGCAGACGCCGTTGGTGTCCGCATGCCGACCGATCACCTGGAACGTCACCCCGGCGGGGACGATGCCCGGCAGGTCGTACTTCTTGGTGCCAGAGTTCTCGGTGGTCTGGCTGTCACCCTTCCAGGTCTCGACCGTGACATCGGGAACCAGCGGCGGGAGATCGATCTTGACGAACCCGGAGAACGTTCCGGGGGGCGCCGGCACACCGCCTTTCCACTCGACCGTGTCCGATCGACGGACCTTGATCGTGTCATTGCCGATCGTGGCGGTGTCGACCGTGAACGGCCCGCGTGCCTTGGTGCCGGTGATGAACGACGCAGTCGCAGTGCAGTTGCCAGTGACCGCCGCATCGGCGGTCGACGTGGTGGTCAGCAGCCCGAGCGGGGCGCCGAGCAACACGACGATTCCGAGTGAACGAATTAGTGACATGGAGAACCCCTGTGGGACGACGGTAGCGACACCATCCGGTTCGCACGGGCTGGATAGGTTGGACCGATGGCGAAAGGGGTTCAGACGAGCGCTATTCCGTCGAAGGTCTGCCGGTCGTGTGGCCGCACGATCACGTGGCGAAAGGCCTGGGCCCGCATGTGGGATGACGTTCGCTACTGCTCCGACGCGTGTCGTCGCCGTCGAATCAGGCCCATTGACGACAAGCTCGGCGAGGCCATCGTGGAACTCCTCGAGGCCCAGCCCGCCGGCACCTCCATTTGTCCGTCAGCGGTGGCCAGATCAGTCGGCGGCGACGATTGGCGTGATCTGATGGAACCCACCCGTACGGCGGCGCGGCGGCTCGTTGCCGACGGTACAGCGGAAATCACTCAGGCGGGAAGGGTTGTCGATCCCTCCACTGCTCGCGGTCCTATCAGGATCCGGCTCACTGCCCGAGTCGTCCAGCCGGAACTCGTCAGGACCCGACCACGCCGCGACATTGACGGTTGAGCCAAGACCGAACATAAGGTCGGCCACCGTGCCCTTCTCCGACTTGAGCGTCCTGTTAACGCACGTCGCTGCGACGATCTTCATGGCCGGAGTGATCTGGACCATCCAACTCGTCCACTACCCGCTCTTCGTCTTCGCCGATCGATGGCGGTTCACCGCTTTCCACAATGAACACTCGCGGCGCATCACGTGGATCGTCGGCGCTGGCATGGGGTTCGAATTGCTCAGCGCGATTGCGCTCGTCGTGTCGACCCCCGGGCGCGTCGGCCGACCGTTGGTCGTCGTCGCCCTGAGTGTTCTCGTCCTCGTGCACGCCGCCACGATCACGCTTTCGATACCGTCCCACAACACCCTCGGAGGCGGCTGGGACGAGGCGGCGCACCGTCGCCTCGTGTCCACCAACTGGGTTCGAACGATCGGGTGGAGTATCCGTGCCGTGCTGGCTCTCGCCATGGTCGCCCGGTACGCAGCGCAGCTGGGCCCCTGAATGCGGGTCGGACTCTGTCGGCGCCGTGACTCGAACTGGTTGTCAGCCACGATTGCTCGGAGAGGTCGTGCGCCGATCACAACCCGGAACGGGGCGTCTACTAGGTGGAGATGATGGGAGTCGAACCACGACCGCTTCTCTACCTCGGCGAGGTAGCAACCGGAACGGCCGGGACCTTTCGCGGACTCGACGGCGGCCCGTGGTTCGCTGTCGTTCTCACGGCACGATGACGAGCTTGCCGAACGCTTTGCCGGCGATGAGGTCGCGCATCGCGACGGGCATGTCGGCCAATTGGTAGGTTGCGCCGACGGCCGGTACGAGTTGGCCGTTGGTGACGAAGCCGGCGAGACGCTCGAGTCCGGTGTGGTGCTCCTTGTTGAGGAACGACGTCAAGCGTTGACGTACGAACGGCGAGAGGACCTTCGCGCAGAGTTGCCGCCGGAGTCCTAAGGGGCGCGAGTCCGCATCAGACGGACTCCCTTAGATCTGCACGCCGCCGACTGAGGATTCGGGTTGTATCGCCATGGGGAAACGCGCTTCGGGATCGCGCCATGGTTGTGCGCCGTTGCATACGTATGGACCGTGTGGACCGCGCCCAGCCGCCGCGACCAGAACCACTTGGCACTCGCCGGGTCTGTCGTAAGCCTGACCTGCATCTACGGGGTGGAGACGATGGGAGTCGAACCCACGACCTCTTCATTGCGAACGAAGCGCTCTGCCAACTGAGCTACGTCCCCGAGGCTCCCCATCATAGGCAGGCACGGTGGCACGCCGTACCCCCGACCTCGCCAAGCCACCACGCCGGTCCGTTCGCACGTGGTACTCCACCGCCGCTCGGTCGATGCAGAGCGTCGGGGTAGCGTCACCGCGATGAGCGCAGGCGAGTCACGCGAACCAGAACCGATCCTCGTCGAGGTGACGCGCAGCGGATTCGTCGAGAGCGTCCATCGAGGATCCTCCGTGGTGATCGCTCCCGACGGTGCGGTACACACCGTTCTCGGCGACCCGACAGCCGCCACGTTCCCGCGTTCGGCCAACAAAGCGATGCAAGCGGTCGCCATGGTCGGCGCCGGACTCGATCTTCCGCCCTCGCTCCTGGCGCTGGCGGCGGCGAGCCACTCGGGCGAGGCGATGCACCTCGACGGAGTCCGCGCCGTCCTCGCGTCGTGTGGGCTGAGCGAGGACGCGCTGGGCAACGCCAAGGGCCTGCCTCTTGGCCGGGATGCTCTGCGCGCTTGGTACCGCGATGGACGGCGCTCCGAGCGGATCGCCCACAACTGCTCGGGAAAGCACGCGGCGATGCTTGCCGCGTGCTGCGCCGCGCGATGGCCGATCGACGGATATCTCGAGGTAGACCATCCGCTCCAGTCCTCGATCACCAAGGTCATCGAGGAGCTGGCCGAGGAGCGGTGCGACGGTATCGGCATCGACGGGTGCGGTGCGCCAACGCACCGCCTTTCACTCGTCGGGCTCGCCCGTGCGTATCGAACGATCGCTCTGGCCCACGACGACACCCCGGCGGGCCGGGTCCGATCGGCCATGGCCGCCAACCCGGAGATGGTGGGCGGCAGTGACCGGGACGTCTCGCTGCGCATGCGTTCGACACCCGGGCTGCTGGCGAAGGACTGGGCCGAGGGAGTGATCGTCGGAGCGACGATCTCCGGGTGGGCGTGCGCAGTGAAATTGGCCGATGGGGCCGGACGCGGCCGCGTGCCAGTTGTGATGGCGCAGCTGGCGGCCGCCGGCGTCGATATGTCGGCCGCAGTCGCGCTGGGGCTTCATCGAGAACTCGTCCTCGGCGGTTCAGCACTCGTGGGCGAGGTCAGGTCGACCGCGATATAGCCAGCGCGCATATCATGAGAGCAGCGTCGCGATGGCGATACGCCGCGTCCGCCTACTGTCCTGCAGCCCGCAACTTGAAGCGAGTAGCTATCACTTGCGACCCGTTCTTCGGCCCGCGGGCCGGGACCTTAGGCAAGCCCACCGCTCCGAAACGCGGTGCTCCGTGAACGAACGACTACTCGCCGGACGCGCGGTGGTAGGCGTATTCGTAACGAACCGGCCGCACGGCGATGACCTCGGCGGTGGGCTGGCCGGCCTTGAGACGAAGAAGCGCAACGACGTAGAGCGCAAGCGTGGCGCTCGACACAGCTGACAGGGCGAGCAGCATGCGAAGACCCGGGACCAGCCCGAGGAGCAACGAACCGAAAGCAACGCCGGAAAGCGTTGCGAGCAGTTCGCGGCGACGCTTGCGAACACGGCGGGCGGCGGGGCTCAGGCGAACTCTCGGCGCCGAGACCGCCGGGCGGCGACGGGCCGAGCGCGCTCGTGAGACTGCGGCGACCAATCCGAACGCGGGAATAGACGCGCGAGCATCACGTCGAGCCGAACGACCGCGGGGTGAACGAACAGTGAGACCTCGTTGGGCGAGGCTCCTGACGACGCCGGGGCCGAGTGCGCACACCCAGGCAACTCCCAGCACAATAAACATCACATTCCTCACCGCGTGCCGAACGTCCTTTCGTATCGTGGCGAACCCATGCAGGTCCGCTCGCTTTCTCAGGTGTCGTGCGTTGAAGCCATGCGATCCTAGAAGGTCCACTGGTCTAGGGCAAGCGGAACGCTAACTTTTGCAAGCATTTGCTTGCTGACATTCGTCACATCACGGCTCTGGACGCTGCCGCGAGGCCCGTTGGCGGGCCAACTCGTCAACGTGGGGAAGCCCACTGTCCGACCGCGGCCTTGTCGGACTCAGTCGGTCGGAGCGCTGGCCGGCCGTCGGTAGACGCCCGAGCGGCCTCCGGTCTTCTCCCACAGCGTGAGTTCGCCGATGACCATCGACCGGTCGACCGACTTGCACATGTCGTAGATCGTGAGCCCGGCAACCGCACACGCGGTCATCGCTTCCATCTCCACGCCGGTGCGGTCGAAGGTATCCACGTGGGCTTCGATCTCCACGAAATCCTCGCCCAGTTCGAAGTTCACGAGGACAGACCCGACCAGCAGCGGATGGCACAGCGGGATCAGGTGTGCCGTCTGCTTCGCCGCCTGGATACCGGCGATCCGGGCGACGGCGAGCACATCACCCTTGCTCATGGCGTTCGATACGATCTTGTTCACCGTCTCCGCCTCCATCGAGACCTTGCATTTCGCAACAGCGCGTCGATGCGTCGGGTCCTTCGGAGTGACGTCGACCATCCGGGCGCGGCCGAGCGGATCGATGTGCGTCAAGTTGCGGTTCGACATGAGCCGATCCTACGGCCGCGACCCGGGCATCCCCGGGAATGCGTACGCGGCAGTGATGCTCAGCCGCCGATTTGGCTCATCGACCGCTTCGGCCGGATGAAGTTCACGTTGCCGATCAGATGGCCGGCCCATTTCGCACCCACCGCGCGCTGGATCTCGGCCGCCAGGTCGTCGTCCGAACCTCCGTTGCGCATGATTGCTCGGAGATCGAACTCATCGGTGGCGAACAGGCACGTCCGGAACTGTCCTTCGGCGGTGATGCGAACGCGGTCACAGTCACCGCAGAACGGCTCGGTGACGCTGGCGATCACACCGACGTCGCCGATTCCGTCGACGTAGTCCCACCGGGCCGCGGGCTCGGACCCATGATTGGCCCGAACCAGAGGAAACACCTCGTTGATGCGTTCGATGACCTCGGAGCTCGGCACGACTTTGTCGCGCGACCACTGATCGTCGGCATCGAGGGGCATGAACTCGATGAAGCGGACCCCAACTCCCTGCTCACGGCCGAACCGGGCGAAGTCGACGATCTCGTCGTCGTTCTCGCCCCGCATCGTCACGACGTTGATCTTGATGGGGTCGAACCCGGCGTCTTTCGCCGCCTGGATGCCATCGAGCACCTTCGGCAGTTCGTCCCGACGGGTCATGAGGAAGAAGCGGTCGCGGTCGAGCGAGTCACAGCTGATGTTCACCCGACGCAGACCGGCGGCCTTGAGGTCGTCGGCGACGAGTCGCAGCGTGGCGCCGTTGGTGGTCATGGCGAGGTCGACTCCCAGCTGGGAGAGCCGTTGGACGAGGACCGGCAGGTGGGCGCGCACCGTCGGTTCACCTCCCGTCAGCCGGATGCCGCGGATGCCGAAGCGCTTCACGAAGACGCTGGCCACGCGTTCGATCTCCTCGAAGGTCAGCACTTCGCTTCGTGGTAGCCACGTCATGCCTTCGGCGGGCATGCAATAGGTGCAGCGGAAGTTGCACCGGTCGGTGACGGAAATCCGTAGGTCGGCAACCCGACGTCCGAACGTGTCCACGAGCGGGGTCGGCTCGAGGTCGCGTCGTGTGCTCACCGCTCCAACGTACCCCCACTCGGAACGACTGCGCTACCCCTCCGTCCAAAAGATGGACCCACGTGGGTGTTGCCGACCCACTGCAGCCAAACACCTCCCAGCGGCGTTGGGAGGTGTTCTGCCCCCAAATATGGGGGCAACCTCTCTCCCAGTGTCAGAGCAGGAGGATCTCGACGGTCGCGCCTTTTGCGATGGTGGGGCCGTTGGGGAGGATGGCGAGGGCGTTGGCGTCGGCCATGGCACGCAGCAGATTGCTCGCCTGGCCGCCCGATGAACGCACGTGGAGGCGCCCATCGGCGCCAAACTCGGCGCGGACGCGGGCGAAATGGGTCTAGCCATCGGGGTGGCGGCGAAGGTCCTCGTCGACCACGGCGGGGACCGGCACGTGCGACTGCGCCTGCTCCGGGTGACCGAGCATGCGACGCAGCGCCGGGCGGGCGAAGAGCTCGAAGCTCACCATGCACGAGACCGGGTTGCCGGGCAGACCGAAGACCGGCATGCCCCGGATCACCCCGAACGCCAGGGGCTTGGCCGGCTTGATGGCGATCTGCATCCAACGCATCGGCGTGCCCTGTTCGACCGACAGCCGATCGAGGACGACCTTCACAAAATCGAAGTCGCCCATGCTCACCCCGCCGCTGGTGACCAGCGCGTCGCAGGAGTCCACGGCGGCCAGCACCTTGGACTCGATCTCTGCAGCGTCGTCACGGGCCAGACCGAGGTCGACGGCGTCGAGGCCGAGACGGCGCACCAGGCCGAGCAGCGTGTGACGATTCGAGTCGCGGATCTGGCCCACCCGCAGAGGCGTCGGCGCGGCGATCAGCTCGTCACCGGTCGACAGCACGCCGACCCGGAGTCGGCGGCGGCTCCGCACGGTCACCGCGCCGATCGATGCGAGGACTCCGAGGTGGCCCGGCGTCAGCTCCGTCCCTTCGGCGAAGAGCGCGACACCGGGTCCGACATCCTCGCCCGCCGGGCGAACGCAGTCGCCGGCGCCGGCCGGCGACATGATGCGTATGGTGGCGGCTTCGGGGCTCGATCGGACGACGTTCTCGATCGGTACCACGGCGTCGGCGCCCTCGGGCATCGCCGCGCCGGTCATGATCCGCACGGCGGTGCCGGCGAGCACGGTGATGTTCGGTTCCGCCCCGGCCGGGATGGTGCCGATCACCGTCAGATCGAGCGGGGCTGCGCTCGTATCGGCCGAACGAACCGCGTACCCGTCCATCGCGGTGTTGGCGAACGGCGGCACCGCTTCGAGCGACGTGACCGGCTCGGCCAGGACGCATCCGAGCGCCTCGGCCAGAGGCAGATCGACGATCGGTCGGGGGTCACAGTGTGCGACCACCCACGATCGGGCTTCGTCAGCGGAGAGCAATGCCATGCGCGCGTAACTTCTACTTCGACGCCGCAGCGTCGCGCGCTGCCAGCAACTCGCGCAGATACGTTTCGAACTCGGGGCCGAGGTCGTCTCGCATCAGCGCGAACTCGACGGTCGCCTTGAGGAAGTCGGGCTTGTTGCCGACGTCGTAGCGGCCGTGCTCGAACACAACGCCGAGAATCGGTTCGTCGGCCAGGAGGAGCGTCATGGCGTCGGTGATCTGGATCTCGTTGCCCCGTCCCGGCGGCGTGGCGGCGATCTTGGCGAAGATCGTCGGGGTGAACAGGTATCGCCCCATGATCGCGAGATCGCTCGGCGCCGACTCGAAGGGTGGCTTCTCGACCAGTTCGGTGATGCGGGCGAAGCCATCGTCGGTGTAGCCGTCGATGGCGACACAGCCGTAGGCGGAGATCGCGGGACCGGGAATGCGCTTCAACGCGACGACGGAACAGCGGTGGGTCTCGTAGGCCGCGACCATCTGCGTGAGGACGGTGGCATCGATCATGAGATCGTCACCGAGCATGACCACAAACGCCTCGTCGCCGACGTGCTGCTCGGCGAAGCTGATGGCATGGCCGAGGCCGCGGGCCTCGGGCTGGCGAACGGAATGCACGTGGGCGAGCTCGGCGATGGCAACGACCTCGGCGAGTAGCGCCGTCTTCCCCGAGGCTGCCAGCGACGCCTCGAGCTCGGGCGACCGATCGAAGTGGTCCTCGATCGCCCGCTTGGACCTGCCCGAGATGAAGAGCACGTCGTCCAGACCCGCGGCGACCGCCTCCTCCACGATGTACTGCACGGCCGGCTTGTCGATGACCGGGATCATCTCCTTGGCCTGCGCCTTCGTGGCGGGAAGAAAACGAGTACCGAGACCGGCAGCGGGAATGACCGCCTTGCGAACACGAGTCAACGCGGGCCACCGGTCGCTGCGGGGAGGCCGATGATGGGGGCAGTACGTCGCGGTGCGACGTCGCGGCGGCGAGGAAACGGAGCCATGCCCAGCATTCTCGCCGCTCGGGCAACCGTCGGCGCGCCATGACTCGACGCCGCGGCGTACTCGCTTCGAGTAACCGACCGCGCTCCGGTAGCATTGGCACTCGCACACGTCGAGTGCCAACCCGCTTTCGTTTCCCCACCGGAGTCCCCTCATGCCGACCTACGAGTACCGCTGTACGTCCTGCAGCGACCAGTTCGAGATCGTCCAGTCCTTCAAGGACGCGTCGCTGACCGCGTGCAACAAGTGCCAGGGCGCATTGCGGAAGGTCTACGGGAACGTCGGCATCGCCTTCAAGGGAACCGGCTTCTACAAGAACGACTCCAAGCCGTCGAACGGGACGGGTGGGAGTTCAACGGGTTCGTCGGACTCGTCGACGACCAAGACCGACACGGCCACACCGAGCACCGGTTCGTCCGACTCGTCCAGCAGCACCCCGGCATCGACCGGGTCGTCGCATGGCGCCGCCGCGGCGTCGACCCCCGCCGCCTCCTGAGTCGTCGTGGCTGAACGGGTTCCGGTGCGCCGGAGCGCCGTATTCGTTCCTCGGTCCACCATGAGGCAAAGCTTCGACAGGATTCCGACATGGAACCGGTCGGAATCAACGAAGGACGGACTGCTGCAGCCGCTGCACCGCGGCGAGCCGCGAACGTGCCGGGACGGTCTCCTTCGACCCTCCGCCCGAGACGGCGTTGGCATCGGCGACGGCCGATCCTGCCGAGTCGCCATCAGCGCCCGCGGCGGATCATTCGCGGGATCCTTCGGTCGCCCCTCGTCCGTGTCGCCGCAGCACTCGTACTCGCTGCCCACGTCCGCTCCCGTTACGACGACATCCTGGAACGACGGGCGTCGTGGGGGGAGTCGGTACGCGTTCCCGTGATGGTCCGGAGCCGATCGGCGGGGTCAGTCCTACGCACCGAGGATCTTTCGTGGAAGGACCTGCCCCGCGCCGCCGTCGCTCCTGCCACACCGACCTCGCCGGCCGAGATCGCCGGGCGGCGTCTGGTGTCGTCCATCGGCGCCGGTGAGATAGTGACCGCAACACGTCTCTCCCGCGGTCCCGCATCGGCGCTGCGCGCCCGGATCGGTGAAGGCAGATTCGCCGCTGCCATCTCGATCCGGGAGAACCGGCCCCGGCTTGCTTCCGGTGATGAGGTCGACGTGATCGACGCCTCGGGGGCAATCGCGGCGACTCGGACCGTGGTCGTCCAGACGGACGGTGAAACGATCACCCTCTCCGTCAGCGCCGACGACCTCCGGTCGCTGAGTCGTGCGCTCGGCGGGCCCATCCTGCTGGTCGCACGGGGTGAGGACCGGCGCTGACCGAGCCGCTCGCCCGGTACCGAATCGCCTAGTGTCCCGAATCGCAAGTCCGCTGCAGAATTCTCGGCCAGATTCCGCCGTGGCGGCGTCCTCGTCGTTGCGGTTGGACAAGGCAGGCGCTGCCTCCTGCGTCCTTGTCACGACGAAATCTGACTCGCGAATTCCGCGAGCTACTTACGATTCGGGACACTAGATCGTGCCGATGGCGACCAGCACGAGGGTCGCCACGCCGATCGCGATCCGGTACCAGGCGAACACTGCGAGGTCGCGGTTGTTCAGATAAGAGACCATCCACTTGACGGCGAGCAACGCGCTGGCGAATGCCACGGCCATGCCGATCAGCGGAGTGCCCCAACCGTAGGCATCCCCGACCAGGGAGCCGTCCTTCGCGATCGAGTACACGCTCGCCGCGCCCAGCGTGAGGAGTCCGAGGAGGAATGAGTACTCGACGGCGTCGCGCAGATTCATCCCGATGAACACCGCGGCCAGGATCGTGACCAGACTGCGGCTGACGCCCGGCCACATGGCGAGCGTCTGCGCCAGGCCGATCACCAGAGCGTTCTTCGTCGATAGTTGGTCGAGACCGAACCCGGCCAGGGGCGACCGGCGGTAGCGCATCGCCAGCCCCACGATCACGACACCACCCACGATCCAGGCGAGCGCGACAGGCACCGGCTTGAGCAGTTCATCCTCGATCAGCTTCTTGCCGGCGAGCCCGATGATCGCAGCGGGGACGAACGAAACGAGGAGGTTGAGGAGGAGGCGCCGTCCGGTTGCGCTCCGACCAAGGAGACCGTTCAACACGTCGAGCACGCGTCGCCACGACACGACCAGCACGGCCACGATCGCGCCGAGTTGGATGATCACCGTGTACGCATCGATGGCGTCTTTGGTTGCGGGAGTCGTCCCGAGATCCAGAAGTCGTTCGGCGACCAAGAGGTGGCCGGTCGAACTGATCGGCAGGAACTCGGTGATCCCTTCGACGAGTCCGAGGATGACCGCCTTCCATGCCGGGAGCTGTTCAGCGGTCGCGGCAACGGTGGCGAAAAGCATGAAGCCGAGAGCCTACGGCTCCGACGGCGACCGTCACGCAGACGGTCACGCTCCTCGAGAGTCGTCGTGCGACCAGCGGAGAACGTGCCGGCGCAGCGGATGACCTACGGCCAGACGAGGGTGATCGAACTCGGGAAGTTGATGATCCGCGCGCATACCGAGCCGGTCCATGACCGCTCGTGACGCCGCGTTCGCTGTCGCGGTGAACGCGGCGATCCGGGGCACTTCGAAAGTGGCCAATCCGTAACAGAGCGCAGCAGAAGCAGCCTCCGTCGCATAACCGCTGCCCTGGTAGGCGGCGCTGAGTCGCCACGCCACCTCGATCGCCGGACTGAACGGGAAGTCCGGGCCGACGCCACTGAGTCCAACGGCACCGATCAGGACACCGTCGGCCACACGCTCGACGGCGAACATCCCGATCCCGCGCAGCGCGAGGCCGACGGCTTGGCGATCCACGAAGGCCGCGCTCTCGGTCTCACCAAGGGTCCCTCCGAGCCACTCGCCGACGCGCGGGTCGGCGTGCATCTCGGCGATCGGTCCGAGATCGTCGACGAGCCACTGCCGTAGAACGAGTCGCTCCGTCGTCAACATCGGAGAAGCAAGGTGGGCCACGCCAAGAAGGCCGCTCTTGGCGAGAGCAGGACCTCGTCGGAGTCCCGATGACCGGAGGACCGCCACGATTTCGCGTCCATCGACAGCGATCGCGCCCATGTCGATGGCTCGCTCCCGCCTCAGTTCGTCGAGGTCGTAGTGATCGCCCTGGAAGGCAGCACGGGGCAGGCCTAGTCGGCGGGCGAACGCATGGAGTTCGTCGAACGACACGTCGCTGACGAGGTGGCACCAAAGGCCTCCGCGGTGCGGCCACGTGCACGGATCGACCAGGATCGTCATTGTGGTCGCCTTGCGGTGATGCCCCGCGGCCGTCCCGTCAGATCGATGATCGTTCCGATCTCGACGAATCCGAGGGAACGGGCGAGCGCAACGGCACGTTCCGTCTGCGTCTCCCCCATCTCGACGACCACGGCTCCACCCGGTCGCAGCCACACCGGCGCGTTCGACAGGATTGTATGTACACATTCGAAGCCGTCGTCGTCGGCAAACAGTGCGAGAGGTGGTTCGTGATCGCGCACATCGTTCGGAAGGGGCGCGTCACGACTGACATAGGGAGGGTTGGACACGAGCACGTCGACTGCGCCGGCGAGCTCTAACGGAAGCGCCTGGAACCAGGAGCCGAGACACATGGCGACGCGCGTGCCGGCCCGTCCCAAACCGGCGAGGTTCGCCCGCGCAACCCGAAGAGCGGCTTCGGACACATCGGTTGCCCACACCAGCGACGAGGGAACCTCCACGGCGACGGACAGAGCGATCGCCCCCGACCCCGTACCGAGATCGACAACGGTCGGGGGACCAAGCCTTGCCGCCGTTTGCGCGGCGGCTATGGCGACGCCGGCCACATGCTCGGTTTCGGGACGGGGAATCAACACGTCGTTGGTGAGGTGCAGCTCGAGGGTGCGGAACGACCACTGTCCAAGAACGTACTGCAACGGCTCTCCGGAGCATCGACGAGCGAGGAGCGTGTCGTAGAATGCGACACTACGCGTGCTTACTGCTTCGTCCTCGTTCACGAACAGCTCTGCGGCCGAGTAGCCGGAGACCCGCTCGACGAGCCAACGGGCCTCGTGTCCACGATCCCCGCCCAGCGCATCGCCGAGACGACGGGTGGACTCCACGATCAGATCGCGCCACGACAAGGTCGCGTCGGGAGCCACGGCCTACTCGTCGCTCGCCGCCAGCTTGCTGGCGGTTTCGTCGGCCACGAGGGCGTCGGTGATCTCGTCGAGATCGCCCTGGAGTATCCGGTCCAGCTTGTACAGCGTGAGCCCGATCCGATGGTCGGTGACGCGGTTTTCCTTGTAGTTGTACGTCCGGATCTTCTCGCTCCGACCGCCGCCGCCGACCTGACCCTTTCGGGCCACGGAGGCCTCGGCGTTCTGGCGTTCTTGTTCCGCCTTGAGGATCCGTGACCGCAAGACGGTCATCGCCCGCGCTCGGTTCTGGATCTGGCTCCGCTCGTCCTGCATGGTCACGACGGTGCCGGTCGGCTTGTGGGTGATCCGGACGGCGGAGTCGGTTGTGTTGACGCTCTGTCCGCCCGCGCTGGAGGCGCGGTAGACGTCGATCTGGAGGTCTCGGTCGTCGATCACGATGTCGATCTCCTCCGCCTCCGGAAGGACGGTGACCGTGGCCGACGAGGTGTGGATACGCCCCTGGCTCTCCGTGGCAGGAACCCGCTGCACCCGGTGGGGGCCACCCTCGTGCTTCATCCTGCTCCACACGCTGTCTCCGCTGAGCGAGAACGTCACTTCGTTGAAGCCACCCTTCTCACTGACGTCGGAGCCGAGCAGATCGAGCTTCCAGCCGCGGCGGTCGGCGTAGCGAACGTACATCTCGAACAGGTCGCGGGCGAAGAGGTTGGCCTCTTCGCCACCTTCGGCGCCTCGGATCTCGATGATGACGTTGCGATCGTCGTTCGGATCCTTTGGGAGGAGCAACACCTTGAGCTCGTCTTCGAGTTCGGTCAGTCGTTGTGTGGCCGCCTCGATCTCACCGCGGAACATCTCACGGTCATCGCCCTCGGTCTCGGCGAACAACTCCTTCGCGGCCGCGAGGTCGTCAGACACGGCGCGATGCGCCCGGGCCTTGAGCACGATCGGCTCGAGGTCCTTCATCCGCTTGCCGAGGGTTCGCAGCGCGTTCGGGTTCGTCTGAACGTCGGGATCACCGAGTCGGGCGAGCACGCTCTGGTACTCGTCCTCGAGACCCTGCAAACGTTGAAGCACGGTCGTCGAGGTTACGGCAGTCCAGCGGAGGTGGTGCGACGACCGGTATGGCGAGCAGTCGGAGCGCAGCGGAGAGGCGCAGCGCAATGCAGCGGAGTTACGGCAGTCCAGCAGAGGTGGTGCGACGACCGGTATGGCGAGCAGTCGGAGCGCAGCGGAGAGGCGCAGCGCAAGGCCCTTGCGGTTCACTTCCGCACGGCCACCCGGAGCTCCGTGAGGCCGTGAAGGACAAACGTCGGGGCATAGACCGGTTCGGCGACGAGTTCGAGGCGATGACGGCGGAGGTGGTCGAGCGAGGCCTCGAGCTCGAGCCGGGCCAGCGGTGCGCCGATGCAGAAGTGGATGCCTCCGCCGAACCCGATGTGTCCGGCGTCGTTGCGGCCGGCATCGAAGCGATCGGCGTCGGGGAATCGCCGCGGATCACGGTTCGCCGATCCGAACAGCATGGCGATCTCGCTTCCGAACGGGAGATGTTGACCGAGGAGTTCGATGCCGTCACGGGCGAGCACGAAGCGCTCGAAGAGCTGGAGCGGGGCGTCCCACCGGGTCATCTCCTCTACGGCGCTTCGTGTGGTGACCTCACCGGCTTGCACCCGACGCCATTCGTCGGGATGACCAAAGAAGGCGCGCATACCATTACCGTGAACGTTGACGGTCGCCTCGTGACCGGCGTTGAGGAGCACGATGACCGTCGACACGATCTCGTCCTCCGTGAGCCGGTCACCGGCCTCCTCCACCTGTACGAGGTCCGACACCAGGGTCCCGTCCGGGTTCTTCCGCTTCGCATGGATGAGATCGCGGGTGTAGGCGATGAACTCGCGGCCCGCAGTGTTCGCGGCCTCGCGCTGTGGGTCGGTGGTCGAGAGTTCGTACATCTTCACGATGTCGTGCGACCACGCGAGCAGTTGGGTTCCGTCGCTCACCGGTACACCGAGCAGCGTGCAGATGATGTCGATCGAGTACGGCATGGCGTAGTCACGGAGGAGATCGACGTCGTCGCGCTCGCAGGCTTTGTCGAGCAGACAACTGCTCGTTGCGTCGAGGTACGGCCGCATCCCGGCTACTCCGGACGGCGTGAACACCTTGGCGAGGAGGGCACGGATGCGGGTGTGATCGGGGGGCTCGAGGTTGAGGAGCGAGAATTCCTCGCTGGCGGCGAACTCGCGCCAGCGAGGATCGGGGGCGGGGCGGCCCATCTCCTCGTGCGTCGCAACGTGCGTGTAGGTACGACCGAGTCTGCGGTCACGGAGAAGGGCGTGCACCGACTCGAAGCGGGTCACCGTCCATTGGCCGGTGAGTTCGTTGCGGAACAAGGGGGTGGCTTCCCGGACGGCGTTCAGGACCGGATACGGGTCCTGCTGAAACGCCGGCGCGGTCGGGTCGAACCTCGAAAGCAGCGCGTCCGTGTCCATGCCGTTCACGTTCTTTCCGGGGAGTGCGGTCATCTCGACACCGTACCGCTGCGCCGGAACGGTCAGCGGCGACAGGATTCAGTCAGATATAGCGGGCGATCCTCCTGGACCGTGGCAACGCCCGATCCGGTGCCGTCTGTACGCTGAGTCGGGTGCAACTCGAACTGGCGACTTCGGCCCTGGTGTTCCCGGCCGTGTCGTTCCTCATGCTTGCGTACGGTCAGCGCTACGTCGCCATCACGGGGCGGATCCGTCAGCTCGTCAGCGACCGGTCGATGGACCCCCGTTCCGATTCCCTGCGTCTGCGTCAGGTCGAAGTGCTCCGACGCCGGGTGGGGATGATCCGGGCGATGCAGACGCTGGCCGTGTTCTCGCTGCTTCTCGGAATCGTAAGCGCGCTTGTCGTCTTGGTCCGGGGCTCGCAACTTGTGGCCAAGTTGCTGTTCGGCGGATCGCTCGTCGCGATGATCGCCTCGCTCGTCGTGACGCTCTGGGAGATCCAACTCTCGTCCAAGGCCGTCGACCTGCAGATCGAGTCGGCCGAGTTCGAACTCACCCGCCACGCTGCTCGCTGAGGTCGCCGGACCCGCTATCCGTCCAGGCCTACGAGGCAAGCCCGGCGCCGACGAGCGCCTGGGCGAGATCGGACCAGAGGTCCTCGACATCCTCGATCCCGACGCTGAGACGGAGCAGAGCTGGGTCCACGTGGGCATCTCCCGCGTACTTCTGTCGGCGTTCGATCGTGGTTTCGACACCGCCGAGACTCGTGGCCGGCACAAGAAGCCGCACGTTCGCACAGACGGCGTCGGCCGCCGCAGCGCCTCCCTGCACGATCACCGCCATCATCGGACCCACTTGGCGAACATCGACCACCCCCGGGTGCGAACGCAGCCGGGCCGCCAGTTCGGATGCCGACCGCGACGACGCCTCGTAGCGAAGCGGAAGGGTCCTCAGCCCCCGCAAGGCCAGGAACGCCTCCAGCGCTCCCGGCGTGGCCCCGACATAGGTCCGGGCCCGAAAGAGCAGCTCGTGCAGCTTCGGATCGCGGGTGATGGCGACGCCGAGAAGCAGATCACTGTGACCACCGATGAACTTCGTCGCCGAGTGGAGCACGGCGGTCGCGCCGAGCGCCAGGGGCTCCTGGCCGAGCGGCGTGGCGAACGTCGAATCGACGACGGTCGTCGTGCCACGGGCCGCGAGGGCGCCGCAGATGGTGGCGAGATCAGCCACATCCAGAGTGGGGTTGGCCGGCGACTCCAGCCATGTGACATCGGCACCGTCCGATGCGGCCAGCACCGATTCGGTGTCGGTGACGTCGACAGGACGGACCTCGAGGCCGTGCCCGGCGGCGAGGTCGGCGACGAGCGTTCGCACACCCAAGTAGCTCGCCCTCGGCAGGACGATCACCTTCGGCATGAGCGAGTGCAGGAGCGCAGAGGCGGCAGCCATCCCGCTGGCGAACGAAATCGCGTGGCCGCCCTCGAGCGCACCGATCGCGTCTTCGAACGCGATCCACGACTCGGTTCCGTGGGTCCGCGTGTACTCGCCTCCCTCACGGAAGTTCGACGCGAGCACGAGGGGTTGGTTCAGGGGAGCGCCGACGCCATGCGGTCGCCCGGCCGCCACAGCGATGGTGCGCGGCGACCAGCCGTTCGACGGTACGTCACGCGGGGCGGGTGGCCAGGGGTCGAGGTCGGGCATCTCGACGACGCTACGGGATCGCCCGGCGCTTGCGTTGCGGCTCTCGTCGGAACAGCTACATGCGATCGAGGAGTTCGTTCACGCGATCTTTCGGGCGGCCGATCACCGCACCCTTCGCCGTCATGACGACGGGACGCTGCATCAGCTTCGGATGCTTCACCAGCAGGTCGACGACCGCATCGGGCGTCTGGTAGTCGGCCGCGTCCAGGCCGAGCTTGGCAAAGACGGAGTCCTTCCGAACGAGGTCAGCCACCGGCCCGTCGAGCTTGGCGACGATCTCGGTCAGCGCGTCGCGGGTGGGCTTGGCCTTGAGGTGTTCGACGGTGTCGAACTCGACACCACGCTCCTGAAGAATCTTCAGCGCGTTCGTCGACGAGTTTCAATGAGGGTTGTGGAAGAGCGTGATGGAAGCCATCCGCCCATCATGGCTGACCGTCGCTGGGTCAGCTCACGTCGCTGGGTCAGCTCACGTCGCTGGGTCGGGATTCGCGCGTAGATGCGATGCAGCCGACCCAGTGCACGTCAGCCGACCCAGGGACACGAGCGGGACGGCTATCTCGGCCAGGGGACATCGGCAGTGACGGTTTCCACGCTGCACGCATCGGCGACGCGTCGAACCGCCGGAAGGTCATTCCCGCTCGGGACGACCAGCACCCGACGGGCATCGGGAAGACCCAGAAAGGTGGCGACATCGGCGACGACGAGCGCGGCATCGAGATCCACACCGGCCGAGGCACCGACCACCATCGGTCTTCCGTCATCGGCATTTCCCACGGCCATCGCCGGTGTGGCGAGCTTCAACGTCGGGACTACCGTCGACTCCGTCGGTGTGAGCGATCGCGCGCCGATGCGTTCGGGCGAGGCGCACAACGCGATCCGGAACCACCGCTCACGGCTCAGCTGGTTCGCAGGATGAGACCCCGCGTCGATTCGACGATGCGCTCGGACGGCATCAACCGCTTTGGTGAGCCCGACGACCGCATCGACGTCGGAGCCGTGCATCATCGACTGGGCAAGCCGATCATGCTTTCCCACCCCGACATGAAGGCGCGGCACCCCGTCGTGCTGGTCGACGATGACCCGTGCGACTTCGAGACCGAGAACCTCCGCCCGGAGCACCCCATGCTCGACCACCGCATCGGCGCCACACGCGGTGATCGTGTCGGCGTGGAGCATCGTCACCGCGTCGGGCGGCATGGCGGGCACGAACGGTTCGGCGACCATCGGCGTCGTCTTCCGACCATTCACGACGAAGACGCTGAGCGGCGTCGCCAGGAGCGTGTTGCGCCGGGCCCCTCCGCCGTCGGCGAGGTCGCAGAGCACGTCGAGGGTGTGCAGCCCATGGCGCTGCCGCCAGACGACAGCACCGCCCAGCCATCCGGCAGCAAGCGTCGGCCGCAACGCTTCCGCGTCGAGAGGATCGGCGTCGATGGTGACTGCAGGCACGAGCACCCAACCGACGCCGGTCGTGGCGGCGATGAACCCCGCTCCGATCGGGAACGACTCCCCCACCAGCGATGCGGGCTCGACGTTCCAGTTCTCGACGATAAGTGCGCGTAGCTTCGTTTGCAGCAGCTGCATCCGCTGCGTCGGGCTCAACGCCATCGGCGGATCAGTTGCCCGACGACGGGGCCTTGGCGATCTCGAGAAGGAACTCGGAGTTCGTCTTGGTCGTCTTGATCCGATCCATCAGCAGCTCGAGCCCAGCGGCGCCCGATCCACCTTCGGCCAAACCGTTGAGCACTCGACGGAGTTTCCACACCACATCGAGCTCGGGCTTCTGGAAGAGAAGCTCCTCATGACGGGTCGACGACTCGTTGACGTTGATCGCAGGATAGATCCGCTTCTCCGCCAGACGGCGATCGAGGCGGAGCTCCATGTTGCCGGTGCCCTTGAACTCCTCGAAGATGACCGTG
>JANMYF010000022.1:0-6138 GCA_031381685.1 Acidimicrobiia bacterium | reverse complement strand
TCACGTTGGAGCGCATCGGCGACGGTGTTGGAACTCCGGTCAACACGTTTCACCGCTCGACCTGAGTAGCGGTCACACACCTGCCGCTGACTTCTCCATCCCTGCGAACGCTCTATGGCGCGTCGGCGGTGAGTCGCTCAGCGCGTTCGCCGCGCCGCGACCCTCGCGGTACACAGCGGGTTGCGCAGTGAAGTCAACTCAATCTTGACGCGAGCTTCTCGCCGAGAAGTTGCACAGAGTCTGGCGTACCGGCCGGCACGATCACTCGGTCGACACCGACGGCGGCAAAACGTTCAGCTTCTCTCGTGACGGCATCAACCTGGCGTTCCGTGCTCATGGCCGTGACCTCGATCTGCGACGGATCGCGGCCGGCTTCCTCTGCGGCGCGTCGCATGGTTGCGAGTAGCGGCTCGATGTCGGACGGCGTGCCCATGGGAAAGAAACCGTCGCCGAGGCGGCCGGCGCGCCGCGCCGCGTCGTTGGAGTGGCCGCCGATCACGATCGGGATGGTGCCGTTCGCGGGACGCGGCAGCGAGATGCAGTTCGTGAACTGCGAGTACGGACTGTCGTGGCTGACTCGTGTGCCTGTCCATAGCTTTCGCATTACCGCGACAGCGTCGTCGGCGCGGAGGCCACGGTCTTCAAACGAAACCCCGATCGCCGCAAACTCCTCAGCCAGCCAGCCCACGCCGATTCCGAGCACCACCCGCCCTCCTGACAGCGAATCCAACGTCGCGATCTCTTTCGCGGCGATCAACGCATTGCGTTGCGGAAGGATCAACACGCCGGTGCAGAGCTTCAGCCTCGTCGTCCTCGCCGCCACGTAGGCCAACCAGATGAGCGGGTCGGGGAGGTCGAATTCCTCGGCTCCGCCGGCCATCTTTCCCGATGTCGCATACGGGTACCGGGATTGGTAGCCCGACGGCACGACGACGTGTTCGGGGCCCCAGATTGACTCGAATCCGGCCGTCTCCGCCGCCTCAGCGATCGCTATCGCGCCCTGTGGGGTAGCGCCCGCTCCGGTACTTCCGTACAGCCCGAGTTTCATGGCGTTTCCCCTTTTTTCACGGTGTTTCGTCTCGTCATGATGTCGGACCACGGTGCGTCTGTCACGCGGGTTGACCCGGAACCGGACCGACCGCGACACGAACGAAACACGAACGTCCCGTGGTTCACCGGTCACGGAGGTTGCCGCGTGCCCGGCTCGGGGACCGACGTCGTGCACAACTCCCTGCCTTCGACCACACTTCGAGTGCCATGCCTGTCGACAATCCCCGAGCTGAGGTCCCGGTCACCGTCATCGGTGGCTACCTCGGCGCCGGCAAGACGACACTGCTGAACCACATCCTGCGAACCTCGACAGAGCGCGTCGTGGTGCTGGTGAACGACTTCGGTTCGATCAACATCGACGCCGACCTGATCAGCTCGGCCGATGAGGACACCATCACACTGGCGAACGGCTGCATCTGCTGCAGCATGATCGATGGTCTCGGCGTTGCCCTGAACGGGGTCCGGGCCATGGATCCACGTCCGGGCCGGCTGGTCATCGAGGCGAGTGGTGTGGCCGATCCTGCGGCGATCGCGGCGTACGCCCACGATGGCGGGTTGCGCCTCGATGGGGTCGTCACCGTGATCGACGCCGAAACGATACGTGCGCGAACGAAAGACCGCTATGTCGGCGATACGGTCCTCCGACAGATCGCGGGTGCCGACATGCTCCTCGTCACCAAGACCGATCTGATCGACGAGCACACACTGGCCGGCCTGAGGTCGTTGCTCACCGGCATGGCCAGGGGCCGGCCGGTGATCGAGGCGGTGCACGGTGAGGTACCTCTGAGCGTGCTGCTCGGTGTCGTCTCGCCTGAGTCTCCGGTACCTCGCGGCGAGAGGGCGAGTGGGTCCGCGGCCGACGACGTGTTCGAGACGTGGAGCTTCACGTCGGAGTACCCGCTTGACCGCGAGACGCTTCGCGAGGTCGTGGCGTCGTGGCCGGACGGGGTGGTGCGCGTCAAGGGCATCGTCCGCGTGACGAGCGCAGCGGACGAGCCGGATCGGCGAGTCGTCGTGCACCGGGTGGGCGCCCGTACGACCGTCACCGACGAGAGGCTCTGGACCTCCGGTCCATCCCAACTCGTGGCCATCGCCATCCGGGGCACTATCGACCCGGTGGAGCTCGATGCCTTGGTCGCAACAGCGGTCAGGATCGTCAGGAACTAAGCGCGCAGGGATTGTTGTTCGGACACGAAGAACTGCCGTGTCGGGTCGTTCTGGGGCGTGCGCCCGCCCGTCTTCACGTCGACGACCTCAGCGCCGTCGGGCGCATATTGCACGATGTAGGCCTTGCGCGTCGTGTCGGTGAGATTCGGGCCTGTCCGGTGCGGGGTGAGGGACGAGAACACCACGATGCTCCCGACCGGGGCTTCGACAGCAACGGCCCCGGTCGAGTCGTCGAGGCACTGGAACCCCACCGGCGTCCTCCAATGGGCGAGGGTGCCGCGTCGGTGGAGTCAGGGCATCACCCACGGGCACCCGTTCGCGGTCGTGGCGTCGGTGAGCGGGACCCAGCACGTGAGGTACTCCTGGGGTTCGACGAAGGCGTACCCGTTGTCCTGATGCCACGGAAACTCCCGGTGCGGCTCGGGCTTCTTGTAGACGGCCTGGTCCCAATACAGCCGGGCGTCGGGGCCGATGAGGTCGTGGCAGACGTCCGCCAGCACCGGATGCCGAGCGAAGTCCCGGACGACCTCCGAACGGAGCACGAGGTGGACGGTGAACGTGATCTCGTCGGCGGTGGAGATCAGCATCGTGGCGTTGGGTTGCGTCCGGAGGAACTCCGCCCTTTGCGACTCCCATTCGTCGATGTCGTCGCGGAGGGTGGCGATCTCAGCGGGCGAGAACGCGTCACGGACGAGCACATAGCCCTGCTCGTCGAACTGCCGCACCTCATCGGCCGTCAGGCGGCGGAGTCCGTCGTGAGGGTGATCGGTCCAGTGGAATGCAGTGTTCGCCGGATGGAGTGCGATCATGCGGCCACGTCGTTGGGCTTGTCGGCGAGGTAGATCTTGTGGTCGACGAACGTTCCGTCGATGTAGAACCCCCAGCCGCGGCCGTGAGGTTTCCCGGCCCAGAACAGGGTCCATACCGGGCGTCCGCCGCGCAGGGCTTCGATGCGGTGCACGTCGTCGCCGGCGATTCGGTTCAGACGCCCCGGCCGGAGCTCACGGGTCGCCTCACCGTGGATGCCCCGGCGCTCGGTGTAGCCGCCCTTGAGGATCAGGCTGACCGAGCGGGAGAACGGATGGTTGTGGGGGTCGGGGTCGCCGTCGGGGAGTTGGATGGCGTGGAGAAAGATTGACCCGAGCGGCGTGTCGAACCGCCACCGCTTCAAGTAGGTCCGATCCGGTTGCGAGTGGTCGGGGATGAACTGTCGGCGGGCGAACGACCAACGCCATTCGCCATCGACCTGATTGGGACGTCGAGCCACCCCGTGATCGTATCGACACCGGCCGTCGCCAGCCGCGTGGGTCAGCCGGCGACGTCGACCTTGGCGACGATCTGCGTGGGGGTGACGCGCACGACCATCTCCGGGGGCACGGCGTTGCGCTTCCCGTAGGCCTCGGCGTTCTCCTCGCCCATGTAGCGACCGCCGATCCGCGTACCCCAGTACAGCAGTTCCGTTGCGTCCGTCGACGTGCTGGCGGTTCCGGCGACCGTGACGAAGCTGAACGGGGGCCGCTCGTCGTCCCAGCACAGACTCACCCGCGGGTCGCGCAGGATGGCCTTGCCCTTGATGGTGTCGGCCGACGTCATGAAGATGATGTCGTCGCCGTCGACGTCGACCCAGACCGGAGCAACGTGGGCGCTGCCGTCCTTGCGGACGATCGCCAGTTTGGCAGTTCGGGCCGGAAGCGCGCTCACGAACTCCTTCCACCATCCATCTGGTGCGCTCTCGTAGCCCATGTCGCATCTCCTCGCTCACGCACCGACCGAACGGTGATCCTCGAACTCTGCCACGGAAGGGTCTTCGTCACGGGCGGTTGTTCCCGAACTGCACGAGCGCGACGCCACAGATGGCGATGACGCCGCCGACGAGCACACTCCACGACAGTCGTTCGTGGAGCAGGAGTGCTCCGAAGCAGACGCCGAGCACCGTGGACAGATACGCCACAGCACTGGCCTGCATCCCCGTTCCGCGCGAGACGAGTTCGGAGAAGCACACGAACGACAATGCCAGCCCGAACAGCGATAAGTACACGAACGAAACCACGAAAGTCTTCGGGAAGCTCATGTCGGACCGGTCGTCGGGAATGGCGATGACGGCGATGAGGGCACACGACATCAGGAGTTGCATGGCGACCGCCATCAATCGGTCCACCCCCGGCAGCGGGAACCGCTTGTACATGACCGACCCCGTCGCCGAAGTCAGCGCGGCCAGCACTCCGTAGAGGATGCCGATTCCGCGAACCTGCCCTTCGAGGGCGCGCCAGGCAACGATGACCGCCCCGAGCATGCCGATACCGAGCCCCAGGGCGATGCGCGAGGTGACGCGCTCTCCAAGCACGACGGTGGCCATCACCGCCACGAACAGGGGCATGGTGTTCGAGAGGATGGACACCAGTCCGGCCGGAATGTTGCGCGCAGCGAGGAACAAGAAGACGGTCGAGAGCCCGGTCATCGGGAAGGCAATGGCGGCGATCTGGAGCCATTGCGAACGAGACGCCGGCCATGCAGCTCCCCGACGGCGGGCGAGCAGCGTCAGGACGATGCCCCCGATCAGCGCTCGCGCCGCAGCAACGGTGATGGGCGGAACGGTCCGGCCGGCGACCCGCATGGCGACGGTGTTGAGTGCCCAGAACGCCGCCACGGCCGTGAAGAGCACAGCCGTCGGGACGCGTACGAGTGCACTTGGGCGGGGGGCGTCGATGAGCTTCGCGCCGGGAACACCGTCACGAACGCCGTCCACCTGCTGCACTTTCGTAGGTCACGTGTTCTTCCTCGCTCGAAATCACCGCCGAAACGGCGCCCCGAACTCTGCCACGCCGCAACGGTCGTCGACGATGGGGCGGGGACTGAGCGAGAATCGAACCGATGGCACCCACCGCGCCCCACCCCGTAGACCCGACCACGCCCGATGCCGTCCTCCAGTACATAGGAAAAGGCACCGACCTGATCGTGCCGATCGCCAACGGCGAGCCGGTTTCCGTGCTCGACGCAATCGAGGCCGCCGCCGACACCCTCGATGGAGTGAAGGTGCACCAGATGCACGCGCTGCACGACCGTCCGAGCCTGCACGGCGCCTACGGCGACAAGCTTCGCCACATCTCCTACTTCCTGTCCCACATCACCCGGCCGTGCTTCCTTGCCGGAACGATCGACCTCGTGCCGAACAACTTCAGCGAGGTTCCCGACCTCATGAAGCTCCGCTCGAAGGACCCGGTCGTGATTGCCGCGGCATCGATGCCGGACCGGCACGGGTACTTCTCACTCGGGACTTCGTCGGACTACGTGTCGAGCTTCATCGGGCGCTCGCCCTTCTTCCTCGAGGCGAATCCGCAGATGCCCCGCACGTTCGGACGCAACCAGCTCCACGTCAGCCAGATCCTCGGATGGTGCGTGCGTGACGCGCCCCTCGTCGAGGTGCAGCCGCTCCTTCCGAACGCCGTCGAGCAGAGCATCGCTGCCTACGTGGCCGAGCGGGTAGGCGACGGCGCGGTGATCCAGGCCGGCATCGGCTCGATCCCGAACTCCGTGCTGGCGCTGCTGAAGGATCGCAACAACCTCGGCATACATACCGAGCTCATCTCCGACGGATTCGTCGACCTGATCGAGTGCGGCGCCGCCACGGGCTCGAACAAGCGCAACAACCGGACCAAGGCAGTCGGCGCGTTCGCTCTCGGCACGCGTCGTCTCTACGACTTCATTGCCGACAATCCCGCGGTGGAACTTTGGCCGGTGCGCTACGTGAACAGTCCGCCGATCGTCGCCACCGAACCGAAGTTCGTGTCGATCAACGCCACCATCGAAGTCGACCTGCTCGGCCAGTGTGCGTCGGAGACGATCGGCGGCAGGTACTGGTCGTCGTCGGGCGGGCAGGCCGACTTCGCCCGGGGTGCGATGTACTCCGACGGCGGGCAGGGC
>JANMYF010000016.1:0-3227 GCA_031381685.1 Acidimicrobiia bacterium | reverse complement strand
GGCGTCAAGCAGGGCGCGTCCTTCAGCGTTGGTGCGGGCCGTGGTGACGATGGTGATGTCGAACCCACGGGTCGTGTCGATCTTGTCGTACTCGATCTCCGGGAAGATCAGCTGCTCCGTGATACCGAACGTGTAGTTGCCGCGTCCGTCGAAGCTCTTCGGGTTGAGGCCGCGGAAGTCGCGGATGCGGGGGATGGCCAACGACACGAGACGGTCGAAGAACTCCCACATCCGATCGCCGCGAAGCGTCACCTTGGCACCGATCGCGTTGCCTTCGCGGAGTTTGAATCCGGCGATCGACTTCGTTGCCTTGGCCACGGTGGGCTTCTGGCCGGTGATCTTGGTGAGGTCGGTGATCGCGCCTTCGAGCAGCGACGGCTGCACCGTGGCGCGGCCGACACCTGCGTTCAACACGATCTTCTCGAACCGCGGCACTTCCATGATGTTGGACAGCCCGAGGGTGTCCTTCAGCTGGGCGCGCAGTTCGTTGTTGTACTTTGCCTTCAAGCGAGGCATCGACGAGGTCGTGGTGCTCATGGCAGTTCGGCTCCGGTGCGCTTCAGGACTCGGACCTTGGTCCCGTCCGCTTTGATCTTGTAACCGACGCGTGACGGCTTCCCGTCAGGGGTGACCAGCGCAACGTTCGACACGTTGAGCGGCATCACCTTGTCGACGATGCCACCCTTCTCGCCGGCTTTGGTCGGCTTGGTGTGGCGCTTCGCGATGTTCACGCCTTCGACGACAACCGAGTTGGTCGAGGGACGGACTTCGAGGACCGAACCGGTCTTGCCCTTGTCCTTACCAACGAGGACGACAACCTGGTCGCCCTTCTTGATCTTCAGACCAGCCATCTCAGATCACCTCAGGTGCGAGCGAAACGATGCGCATGAACTTCTTGTCACGGAGCTCACGGCCCACCGGGCCGAAGATGCGCGTGCCGCGGGGTTCGAGCTTCTCGTTGATGATGACGGCGGCGTTCTCGTCGAAGCGGATGTAGGAGCCGTCCTTGCGACGACGCTCCTTCTTCACCCGCACCACGACACAGCGAACGACTTCGCCCTTCTTGACGGTGCCGCCGGGAATGGCGTCTTTCACCGCAGCGATGAACACGTCGCCGATCGAGGCGTAGCGGCGGCGCGTGCCACCGAGCACCTTGATGCACAGGACTTCCTTGGCGCCGGTGTTATCGGCGACGCGAAGTCGGGATTCGGTCTGGATCATCGGGCACGCTCCACAACTTCGACGAGGCGCCAGCGCTTCGTCTTCGACAACGGACGGGTCTCCTGCACACGCACCCGGTCGCCCAACTTGGCGTCGCCGGTCTCGTCGTGGGCATGGAGCCGCTGCGTGCGCTGGATCGTCTTCGAGTAGGTCTCGTGACGAACGCGCTCGACGACCGTGACGATGATCGTCTTGTCCATCTTCGTGCTCACCACAATGCCCTCACGGACCTTGCGTCGGTTCTCGCGAACCTCAGTTGACGTCGCTTCGGTGGTCTCACTCATGGCGCTCACTTCTTCCCTGCCGCGAGGGCCTCGGCGGCGGCGATCTCTCGGGCCCGCAGCACGGTGTTGACCCGGGCCACGTCACGCTTCAGCACACCAAGGCGGGCGTTGTTCTCCAACACACCGGTCGCTGCCTGGAAACGCAGGTTGAACAGTTCTTCTTTGAGTTCACCGAGCTTGGCGACGAGTTCCGTGTCGGCCAGTTCGAGGAACGGGGTGATCCGCTTGCTCACAGTGCTTCCTCCCGGGAAACGACGCGGGCCTTGATCGGCAGCTTCTGGATGGCGAGGTTGAGCGCTTCACGGGCAAGCTCTTCGCTCACGCCGCTCATCTCGAACATGACGCGTCCGGGCTTGACGACGGCCACCCAACGCTCCGGGTTGCCCTTTCCGGAACCCATGCGGGTCTCGGCCGGCTTCTCGGTGACGGGCTTGTCCGGGAACACGCAGATCCAGATCTTCCCGCCACGCTTCACGCGACGGGTCATGGCGATACGAGCTGCTTCGATCTGACGAGCGGTGATCCATGCCGGTTCAAGGGCCTGGATTCCGTAGTCGCCGAAGCTCAATTCGCTACCGCCCTTGGCCTGACCGGCCATACGGCCGCGCTGCTGCTTGCGGTGCTTCATTCGGCGAGGCATCAACATGATTCAGTCCCCCTCACACGGGTCACGGGGGCGACGATCGCACAGAGCATCAACATGGTTCAGACCCCTCTCACTCGTCACCGCTACGGAAATGGGGCGTCTCGCTGCCCTGACGGGCGCGACGCTCCATTTCTTCTTCTTCGTTCAACCGACGCTCGAGCTCCGGATCGGCCTCGCGCAACAGCGGAGCGGCAGCAACCGGAGCCGACTCGTCGACCGCCGGGGCGGCTTCGTCAACCGTCTCCGCCCGACGCAATCCGCCACCGGCGGAGATCACGCGCTTCGGACGGGGAACCCCGACGGTCTCACCGGCGGCCAACGCAGCCTCGCGGGCCGCCTTGTCGTCTTGGACCGAGGTCTTGTACGGCAGGATGTCGCCCTTGTAGATCCACACCTTCACGCCGATACGGCCGTAGGTGGTCTTCGCCTCACGGAAGCCGTAGTCGATGTCGGCCCGGAGGGTGTGCAACGGCACACGGCCTTCGCGGTACCACTCGCTGCGGCTCATTTCTGCGCCACCGAGGCGGCCCGAGCACTGCACCTTGATGCCGATCGCGCCGGCCTTCTGGGCGGTCTGCACGGCACGCTTCATGGCACGGCGAAAGCTCACGCGGCCGGCGAGCTGATCGCCGACGCCTTGCGCGATGAGGGCGGCGTCGAGTTCGGGCTGCTTGATCTCAACAATGTTGAGCTGCACCTTCGGATTCGACGTGATCTTCTGCAGGCCCGCAGTGAGGCGCTGCGACTCGGCACCTTAGCGACCGATCACGAGTCCCGGACGTGCGGTGTGCACATCGACGCGCAGCCGATCACGGGTGCGCTCGACTTCCACGCGGCTCACGGCTGCCCGCTCGAGTTCCGTCGTCAGGAAATGACGAATGCGGTAGTCCTCGATCAGGTTCGACTTGTAGTCCTTCTCGCTGAACCAGCGGGATTTCCAGTCGGTCGTGATGCCGAGGCGGAAACCGTAGGGGTTGACTTTTTGACCCATGGGTTCGTCTCTCGTCTCAGGTGTTGTTCTTGCTATCGCGGTCCCAGGTTCCGGCGAGGATTTCCTGGGCTTGCTGACGCCAGTC
>JANMYF010000229.1:0-2134 GCA_031381685.1 Acidimicrobiia bacterium | reverse complement strand
CCGGGTGAGGTGCAACTCGAACTCGTTGCCTCCGGGGTGTGCCACACCGATCTCGACTCGCTCGGTTGGGGGCGTGAACTCGTGGTCGGGCACGAAGGAGCGGGGATCGTGCGACAGGTCGGCGAAGGAGTCGATCTCGAGGTCGGAACCCGAGCGGTTCTCAACTGGGCGATGCCGTGCGGTCGGTGCTCCCAGTGCTCCGAGGGGCGACAGAGCATCTGCAAGAAGCGTGACCATGGCGACCACCTGTCCACCACGACGCGTCTGGGTGACCGGTACGTGCCGCGCTCGTTCTCTCTGGGGACGATGAGCACCGGCACCGTGGTAGCGGCCTCGGGGGTGGTGCCGATCGAGGTCGAGATCCCGTTCACGTCGGCGTGCATCGTCGGGTGTGGGGTGATGACGGAGTACCGCTCGGTCGTCAACGCGGCCAGGGTCAAGCCGGGGAGTTCGGTGGTCGTGCTCGGGTGCGGCGGTGTGGGCCTCAACGTCGTGCAGGCCGGGGTCCTCGCGGGTGCGAGTTCGGTGATCGCCGTGGACCGTTCCCTCAGCGGCTCCGTATGGCCTCAACGTTCGGAGCGACCACCTGCATCCATGTCGCCGACGGCACGATCCACGACGCAGTGCTCCAGGTGCGTGCGATGTGCGGTGGGCGCGGCGCCGACTACGCGTTCGAGTGCACCGGCGTGCCGCAACTCGCCATGGCCCCGTTGGCCTTCGTCCGCGATGCCGGAACCGCCGTGCAGGTGAGCGGCAATGAGACGACGGCTATGGTCGACCTGCGCCTGTTGCTCGTTCCGGGCACCGTTCCCGCGGCCATGGTCATCCTGCTCCACGGCGTCTGCGGCAGTCACTGAAGCTGGCTGCACCAGGGCGGCGCCGACCTCGTGCTGCGTCAACTCACCGCCGCAGGTGTCATTCCACCGATGCTGCTGGTGATGCCGAGCGACGGCGGTTGGGGCGACGGCAGTGCCTACGCGAACTTCGGCGGGGCCGACCATGAGTCGTGGATCGTTGACGAGGTACCGGATGTCGTCTCCGCCATGCACGAACTTCGTGGGCCTCTGCCGTTGTTCATCGGTGGTCTGTCGATGGGTGGCTTCGGCGCGCTTCGTCTCGCCGCCCGCCATCCGTCAACCTTTACCGCGGTCGCCGCCCACTCCTCGGTCACCTCGCTCGAAGGACTCCAACAATTCGGTCGCGCCCCGCTCGACGATTCGATCGATGACCGCGACCTCGCAACACTGTGGTGCGAAACGAAAGGGCTTCCACCTCTCGCACTCGACTGCGGTGTCGACGATTTCCTCATCGACGACAACCGCCGCCTGCACGATGAGCCCACGGCCGGTGGCGTGGCCCACCGCTACGGCGAGTCCGAGGGCGGTCACGAGTGGCCGTACTGGCAGCGTCGGCTACCGATCGCGCTGCAGGTCTTCGCTGATCGGCTCAACTCTCAATGACCACGGCGCCGACATCAAATGGGGTTTGGACTGGTGATCTTTTGTATAGGTGTGTAGAAAGAAGTTCGCAGAACCGGAGCGCTTCGTCGATGATTCGATGACTATGTTGCGGTCGGCGCTGTCTTCTCACGTACGTCGATACTCCGTTTGGCGGCGTTCAGCAGAGTGATCGGCAGACCCATTGATGCGCAAGACCAAACGCTCACACGACGAGGCAGTCGACACGTTTGACCTCGATCAGGTTGGTTCGTGGGTGCTGGACGCGCTTCCACCTGCCGTGGTTGTGTCGGACCTCAATGGCCGAATCGTCGGTTGGAACAGCCGAGCGGAAATCACGTTCGGTCAAAATCGGTCGGAGGTGCTCGGGTCGGCCTACGACACAGTCGTCTCGAAAGAGCATCGTTCGCGGGCGGGGGCGCTGAGGGCGCTGGTGCTCAGCGGCGATCACTGGAGCGGAGAGTCCGTCGTGCAGCTGGCCGACGGCACCACGAGACACCTGTTCTCATTTCTCGCCCCGCTGCGCGATAGCGCCGGTCAGGTGATCGGCGTGGTGAGCGCCCATGATGACCTGAGTGAGCAGCGAGCGCTCAAGAAGCAGGCAACTGACCTTGCTGACCACCTCGTGCTCGCCCTCGCGGCAGGACAGCTCGGAACCTGGAGATGGGACCTGCGTA
>JANMYF010000004.1:0-7636 GCA_031381685.1 Acidimicrobiia bacterium | reverse complement strand
CGAGCATGCCCCTCCCCTGTTCCTGCTCCACGGCGGCTTCGACTTCTCCCGCACGTTCGACGTCTTCGCTCCGATGCTCGCGGCCGGCGGATGGCGGGTCGTGAGCTGGGACCACCGAAACCACGGCGACTCCGACGCCACGCCGTTCACGAGCTGGGCGGCCGACATCCGCGACGCGACAACCGTGATCTCGATGGTCACGTCGAAACCTGCCCCCGTTCTCGGCCATTCGAAGGGAGGGGCGATGGCGCTGCGCCTCGCCCAGGCACTCCCTCACCGGTTCAGCCACGTCGTCAACGTCGACGGTCTCCCGTCCATGCGGCCGGCCCCGGACGTGTCGAACCACGAACGAACCCGTCTGCTCCAGCAGGACCTCGGCGGCTGGCTCGACCACAAACGCAAGTCGGCCGACTCTCAACGCAAGCCCGGCACCATTGCCGACCTGGCCAAGCGACGCGCCCGGATGAATCCCCGCCTCACCAAGGAGTGGCTCAGCTACCTCGTCACCGTCGGCGCCAAGCACGACGCCGAGGGATGGCGTTGGAAGATCGACCCGATGATGCGGATGGGCGGGTTCGGTCCGTGGCGCCCGGCATGGTCGCTCGACGGCCTCCCGGGCCTGCCGATGCCGTTCCTCGGTCTGCTCGGACTCGAAGTCGAGCAGATGGGATGGGGCACCGTGCCCGACGACCTCCGCGGCCGACTTCCGCGTGGCGGCCACCTCGAGACGTTCGCCGAAACCGGCCACTTCATCCACATCGAACGTCCCGCCGAGACCGCGAACGTGGTCCTGGAGTTCCTGTCATGAGCACGACGAGGATGCTCACGAACGGACGTCTCCACCTCGCGCTCCACACTCTCCGAACCGGCGACGGTGCAGCGCTGCTCCTGCTCCACGGACTTGGTGAATCCTCACCGAGGGCGGTTCCCGACGAGTTGGCTTCCTGGTCCGGACCGGTCCACGCGCTCGACTTCTGTGGGCATGGCGAGTCGGAGTCCGCCATCGGCGGTGGCTACTCGTGCGAGCAGCTCATGTCCGACGCCGACTCCGCCCTCGCCGCGATCGGTCCGGCAACGGTGCTGGGTCGGGGGCTCGGCGGGTACATCGGTGTGCTCATCGCGGGCGCCCGACCCGAGCTCGTCCACGGCGTCATCATCGACGACGGCACCGGTCTGGCCGGCGGCGGCACCCGCCCCGGTTCCACCACCGTCGAGTTCCCCGACGAGCGCGTCTCCGACGGGACACCGGATCCCTATGCCCTCATGGAGCTGAGCTCCGACATCCGCCCCAAGGACTACGCCACGTCGTTCGTCCGCAGCGCCGTCGAGGTCTCCGGCCTGCCCACACCGGTCGCCGTCGTGGCCCACGCCCGTGCCCCCTGGCTCGACGCGGTGGCCGACGAGTACGGCGTCGTCAGCACCACCCTGGAGCGGGCACTGGATATGTACGCGCGCTGATTATTCGGGCATCGCCCGCTACACCGAGATCGGAGCCAGTTCGAGCCGAAGGATGGCGTTTGCGGGCGATGAACCCGTGCGGCGCCGGCGACCCTGACGGCGACCGACGAAGCCCTACAGCCGTCCGGCCTCGATGACCCGCCGGAGGAAGTGTTGGGTCTCCGGATGCTGCGGGTCCGTGAAGAGTTTCGCCGGCGTGCCCTGCTCGACGATTCGACCGTCCTTCAAGAACGCGACCTGATCGGCGACGTCACGGCAGAACCCCATCTCATGCGTTGCCAGAACAAGGGTCATGCCCAACGCGGCCAGCTCACGGACCACGGCGAGGACCTCGCCGACGAGTTCGGGATCGAGCGCCGATGTGACCTCGTCGAAGAGCATCACTTCGGGTTCCATCGCCAGCGCGCGAATGATCGCGACCCGCTGTTGCTGTCCGCCGGAAAGCCGATCCGGGAACGATGAGGCCTTGTCGAGGAGGCCGAAGCGTTCCAGCAGAACGTTTGCGGCCTCTTCTGCGGCACCGCGCGCCACTCCCCGGACGCGCCGCGGCGCCAACGTGATGTTGTCGAGGATGCTGAGATGCGGGAACAGGTTGAACGACTGGAACACGATGCCGATGCGTTTGCGAACATCGTCGGCGTCGACACCACCGGCGGTGAGCTCGACGCCGCCGACGAACACACTTCCGGAGTCGACCGGCTCGAGCAGGTTGATGCATCGAAGCAGGGTGGACTTCCCGGAACCCGATGGACCGATGAGGCCCACGACAGTATGCGCGCGGACGGTGAGGTCGACGCCTTTCAGCACCTGGTTCTTCCCGAAGGACTTGAAGACATCGCGCAGCTCGATCAGTTGCAGGTCGCCCTGCTCGGCGGAGCTCATCGGCTCTTGCGCTCCTGGCGGGCGACGAGTGTGTCGCCGAGGCGGGCCAAAGGAATCGTCACCGCGAGGAACAGCAGCGTCGCGGCAAGGTAGGCGGTGAAATTGAATCGGAAGCTGGCGTAGTTCTGCGCTCGCCGAAGGGCTTCAAGTGGCCCGAGCGTGGACAGCAGAGCCGTACTTTGCACGACCGCGATGAAGTCGTTGATGAGCGGGGGGATCACGCGGCGTATGGCCTGCGGAACGATGACGAACCGCAGTGCCTGAACCCGTGTGAGTCCGAGCGATCGGGCCGCGGACATCTGCGAGGGGTGGATGGACCGGATGCCCGAACGGAACACTTCGGCGACATAGGCCGCGCTGTTGAGCACGATCGCAACCGTGCCCCAGATCACCGGATTGTTCCACGGCCGGTCGAGGCCGAGACCTGGAACACCGAACCCGAACAGATAGATGAGCACGATCGACGGAACCGCCCGGAACACGTCGGTGTAGATCACCGCGATGAGGCGGAACGGGAAGAAGGCCGGCCCGGGAATCATCCGGATGACCGCCACGATCATGCCGAGGATCAGACAGAGCACGAACGCGACAACGAACACGCGAACGTTGAGGGCGAAGCCCTTCAACACCAGCGGGAAGCTCTTGCGGAAGTGAAAGCCCGACAGGAAGCTCTCGTGGAACTTCGACCACCCCGGCGTCGAGGTGATGCCGAAGATGATCACCGCGAACACGGCGACGGTGGACGTGGCGGCAATCACGCCGCCACGCCACGCCGGAACGTCGCGACGATTCGAACGGCCGGTCATCGCGAGCCGTGGCCAGACTCGGGGCGGGCCAGGCGACGCGGCACCACCAACTCCGACGCCGTTCGCCTCACGTTGTCACGTCAGCACAGGGTCGCCCGGCCCGCCTGCCGTGCCCGGAGCCCAACGGCCCGGGCGACGACGAGCGGAAACGGGTGAGCACGTCGATCAGCCGAAGACCGGAGCGTTCGTTGCCGTCGAGAGCTCAGCGGTCTGGATCTCCGCGAGCTTGCCGGAGGACTTCAGCACGGCCAATGCCTCGTTGACACACGGGGTGAGAGCGCTTCCCTTCTCGAACAGCATGCCGAACTGCTCGCCGCCACCCTGGCTGGGGAACTGGCCGACCACGACGGAGCCCTCGATCTCGGCCGCCGACACGTAGAACGCCGTGGGGAGGTCGAGGACGATGGCGTCGATCTGCTTCGCCGCAAGTGCCGCCTTCGCATCGTTGTTCGTCGAGTAGACGAACGGCTCCGACGAGGGCTTCACGACGTCGGTGACGAACTGGAGGCTCGTGGTGCCCTGCTGCACGCCGAACTTGAGCTTGGCGAGATCGGCGACGGTCTTGGCGGAGATCGCCGGCGAGTCCTTGAGCGCCACGACGGCCTGGTTGACGTCGAAGTAGCCGTCGGAGAAGTCGACGGCCTGCTTGCGCTCATCGGTGATCGAGATCTGGTTGATGTCGAAGTCGAAGTCCTTCTTGCCGGTGGCGTAGGAGGAGTTGAACGGCACCTTGATCCACTTCACTTCTTCCTTGGTGAAGCCGAGGGTTTCGGCCACGGCGAACGCGACGGCGCTCTCGAAGCCCTTGCCGTTGGTCGGGTCGTCATCGGAGAACCACGGCGGGTAGGCCGGGGAGTCGGTGCCGATGGTGAGGGTGCCGGCGTTCTTCAGGCTGAGCTTGTCCTTCGCACAGTCAGCGCTCATCGCAACGGCGGCGGTGGTGTCGGCCGCCGCAGCCTCCGTCTCTGCGGCCGCAGCCTCCGTTTCTGCGGCCGCAGCCTCGGTCTCGGCGGCCGCAGCCTCGGTCTCGGCTGGTGCGGCCTCGGTCGCAACGGCTTCGGTTTCGGCCGGCGCGGCGGTGGTGTCGGCAGAATCGCTGCTGCAGGCACTGAGGCCGAGAAGGAGGGCTGGGGCGACGAGCAGTAGAGCGCGTCGTTTCCGGAGTGAGGTCCTGGTCATGGGTACCGAGTGTACGAAGAACGGCGTTCTCGCGTGACCGGCACGGCGCGGCACGCCATCGTGGGGTTCCCCGATGGGACGCTCCCGAGTGAATCGGCGAGCCGGGCTGTCAGCCGAGCGGCAACGACCCGGAGGCGATCGGCGTCAGGCTCGTGAGGTGGAGCGAACCGTCCGGCGGGTGCTTCCCTTGACCGCCTTGACCGTCTTCGTCGACTTCTTCGCTGCCGTTGCCGGTTTCGGTACGACGGCCAGGGCCAGTTCCGTCGGCGCTCCCGTCGGAGCCGATGGCGCGGCCTGCGCCGACGGAGTCCTGAACTGCTGGGTCACGAAGAGCCGGTCGCCCCGGACCACCACAGTGATGGACACGTGGGTGAAGTCGGGATCGAGCAGGTTCCGGCGATGCCCCGGGCTGTTCTCGAACGCCTCCTCGATCGACCCGACGTCAGGTCCGGTGCCGACGTTCTCTCCGAGCTTGCGCCACGATGCCGTGATCTCCTTGGCGAGGTTGGGGTTGTGCGAGATGCTGCCGGCGGCGGCCATCTTCTCGGTCCAGCCCATCGCCACCGTCCGGATCTCGGCGTCGATGATGAGCGGCGCGAGCCCCTGACTGGTGCGCAGTGCGTTCACATCGGCGACGAACTCGGCTTCGAGCGCGCTGGGATCACGATCGGTGGCCTGGGCGGAGGCCATCGTCGGCGCGACGATGGCGGTCACGCCGCTGACGCCGAGGGTCAGGGCGATAGCAATTGCGAAACCGCGGCGACGGCGAGGAGCGGCGACGGATCGATGAGCTGAAGGGCGGGACACATCACAGCCTTCGACCACTCACAGTGGGATCTTTAGCCTGATTGGCCTCGATATTTCACCTAGAGTGGTGAATTTCCGTGCTTCTTCCCGCGAAGCATCTCGCGTTTGGTCCGTAGTAGGCCGAACGACCTGGCGACCATCCGGCGGGTGTCGGCCGGTTCGATGACCGCGTCCACGTAGCCGCGCTCGGCGGCGACGTAGGGGTTGAGGTACGCGGCGGCATAGTCGAGTTCACGGACCAGTCGCTCCTCCTCGGACTCCCGGCGGTAGAGGATCTGGACGGCGCCCTTGGCGCCCATGACCGCGAGCTCGGCGGCCGGCCAGGCGAGACAGACGTCGTTTCCCATGGTCTTGCAGTCCATGACGATGAAGGCACCGCCGTACGCCTTGCGCAGCACGACGCAGACACGCGGCACCGTCGCCTCGGCGTAGGCGAAGGCCATCTGCGCCCCGTGCCGGATCATGCCCCGCCATTCGAGGTCCTTGCCGGGAAAGTAGCCGGGGGTGTCGACCAGGGTGAGGATCGGAAGGTTGAAGGAGTCGCACAGGGCGACGAACCAGGCGCCCTTCTGCGCGGCGGCGATGTCGAGCGTCCCGGCGAGAGCGAGTGGCTGGTTGGCGACGATGCCGATCGGTCGCCCGCCGACGGTGGCAAACGCTGTGACGAGGTTGGGCGCCCAGCGCGCCCGCACTTCGAGGACGGAGTCGGCGTCACACACCGCCCGGGCCACCGACCGCACGTCGTAGCTCCCGGTCGACGAGGCCGGAATGAGCTCGTTGAGTTCCGGAGCGTCGCGCTCGACCGGATCGTCGGTCGGGATCTCCAGCGAAAGCGCGTCGGCGTGGTCGGGAAGGTAGGCAAGAAGCATGGCGACGACGTCGAGCGCCGACGTGACGTCTTCCACCACTGCGGCGGGAAGGCCGGATTGGCGGGCGTGGGTGGCGGCGCCGCCGAGCGTGTCCTTGTCGAGGATCATGCCGGTGAAGTCCGCGACCATCGATGGGCCGCTGACGAAGGCGTAGGACACCTGGGTCATGATCACGAGGTCGGCGAGGCCGAGAAGCAATGCGGCACCCGAGACTGCTGCTCCGTCGACCACCAGCACAACCGGGACCAGACCGGAGCAATCGGCGATACGACGAGCGGCTCGACCCCAGCCGTGGAGTGCCGCGAGCCCGGCGTTGACGTCGACGCCGGTGGAGTGCAGCACCCCGATCAGCGGCCGGCGCAGGGAGAGCGCCAGATGGGCAGCCTCGGCCAGCACGTCGCCGTCGTCGGCATCGATGGCGCCGCCACTGTCGGACTGCTCGATGACGAAGGCGACGACCTCCCGCCCGTCGAGGCGGCCGTCAAGGGTGGTGAGCCCGGCACTGACGATGCCCTTGTGCCCGGCGCGCACCCGAGAGGTGAACGCCAAGGCCTGCGTCGTCGTAAGCGGCAACGCACCAAGATCCACAGACACGCCACCACCGTACCGGCCCCAACCCCGCCGCGCGTTGGGAGAGAGGTTGCCCCCAAATATGGGGGCAGAACACCTCCGAACGCCGCGGGGAGGTGTTTAGCCGCATCGCGGCTCGGCGCGGAGACCTCCGGCCCGACCGTTCACGTTGGCGCCCAGCGCCGCTCCGTCAGACCGCGACGAGGTCGTCGTCGGCGATCACGGTGCGGGCCGGTTCGCCGTCCGCCTCGGCACGCGCCGCGCGCCGCGCGGTGCGCTCGTTCATCCGGGCAGACGCTTTCTCGAGACGGCCGAGCAGCGTGACGATGCGCTCGCGGGCCTGCTCCGCCTCGGCGCTGAGGCCCTCGATGCCTTCGAGGTTCCAATGACGAAGGACGACCGGCGCGAGGATCTGGCTGTAGTGGATCGGTAGGTTGTAGATCCCGGCGCTGGCGATCGCCCGCGCGTGTTCCGAGAAGCCGACGATCCCCGTGCCGGGCATCTCGAAGTCGCTGATCTGGCGGTCGATCGCGCAGACCACCGACGACGGGTCGACCTCGATGGCCGCCGACGTGATGTCGCGGTAGAAGAGGTAGTGGAAGTTCTCGTCGGCCGCGACGCGGGCCATGACGTCGTATCCGGCTCGCGCCGCCGGATGCTCCGACTTCTCCATCTCCGCCTGGAGGAGCTTGCCGGTGTTGCGGTGGGAGATGCGCGTGGCGAGCTCCTGCAGCGCAACGTAGACGAAGCCGTCGGCCGCCGTTTGCGGTTGGGGGACCTCGCCGCCGCTCATCTGCCCCATGCGGGCATCTTCGAGTGCCCACGGGTCGATGGCCCGGGTGACGACCAGGTAGTCGCGGATGGCGATCGAGTGCCGCGCCTCTTCGGCCGTCCATCGGTGCGACCAGGTACCCCAGATGTCGCTCTTGCCGAACATCCGGTCGATGGTCTCGAAGTAGTACGGGAGGTTGTCCTCGGTCAGCAGGTTGACGAACAACGCGCTCCGGACGGCATCGGGCAGGACGACGTCGTTGGGCGACCACGCTTCACCGGACACGAAGTCCC
>JANMYF010000482.1:0-2781 GCA_031381685.1 Acidimicrobiia bacterium | reverse complement strand
CGCAGTGAACCGCCACCAGGGCTAGTCCCGTTGGGAGAGAGGTTGCCCCCATCTATGGGGGCAGAACACCTCCGAGGAGTGCTCGGAGGTGTTCTGCCGCAGCGTTGCCGACTGGTTGCCAGCTCCGAGCTTCATTGCGGTGGTGGACGAGTCCGCTGACGAGCAGCGCCGCGGCCCAAAGCTGCGCAGGCGGCTCCGAAACCGACGTTCGTCGCAGGCCCCCTCGCCGCGGACGGACGCAGGTCGGGGCGCGGAACGGCCCGGGGAACCCCGGGCCGCTTCGCTGCAGATTCGGTGGGGACCTGAACGGAACCGTCGGGTCAGATGCAGATGCTCCGCAGCGGCTCGAAGCCGTTGAAGCCGACCGCGGCGTACGTGGTGGTGTAGGCCCCGGTGGAGAGGAACACGACCCGGTCGCCTTCGCCGAGCGAGAGGGGGAGCTCGTAGTCGGACTTCTCGTAGAGGACGTCGGCGGAGTCGCAGGTGGGGCCGGCGATGACGACAGGTCCGGTGGCGCTGCCATCGCCGCAACGTGACGTCTGGAGTCGATAGCGGATGGCCTCGTCCATGGTCTCGGCCAGACCGCCGAACTTGCCGCAGTCGAGGTAGACCCAGCGCTTGGCGTCGAACTCGTGCTTGCGGGCGACGAGCACGACCTCGGTCTCGAGCACACCGGCGTCGGCGACGAGGTATCGGCCAGGCTCGGCGAGCACGCGGGGAAGCTCGTCGCCATGGGTGTCGGCGAGGTGGGTGCGGACGGCAAGGTCGATGGCGGCGCCGTAGGCACCGATCAACGGCATCTCGTCCTGGTAGCGGCCGGGGAAGCCTCCGCCGATGTTCACGAGGTCAAGGCGGTAGCCGGCATCGGCGAGGGTGCGGGCGAGGCTGCCGACGATCTCGAGGGCGCCGTCCCACGCGTTGACATCGCGCTGTTGGGACCCGACGTGGAACGATGCGCCGACGGAGAATCCGCGACCGGCGGCGAGAAGAAGCAGTCGGGCAGCTTCGGAGGGTTCGCAGCCGAACTTGCGCGAGAGCGGCCAGTCGGCGCCGGACCCGTCACAGAGCACACGACAAAAGATGGTGGACCCGGGAGCGACGGCGGTGAGCTTGTCGAGCTCCGACTCCGAGTCGAACGCGAACAGTCGCACGCCCTGGTCGTAGGCGCGCTGAATGTCCGCGCGCTTCTTGATGGTGTTCCCGAAGGAGATCTGCTCGGCGCTGGCGCCGATCGCCAGGCAGGCGGCGATCTCGTTGGGTGAGGCGACATCGAAGTTTCCGCCGCGTTCCAACACGAGTCGAAGAAGTTCCGGAGCCGGGTTCGCCTTGACGGCATAGAACACGTCGGCGAGCGGGAGGGCGTCTCGCAGAGCGTCGTAGCGTTCGGCCACGACGTCGGTGTCGACGACGAGGTACGGCGTCGGTATGCCCGACGGGTCGATCGCGTTGCACGCGAGGAACCGCTCGATCTTCTCGGTTGGGATCCCGGAACGTGCCGGGGCGGCGGAAGCGGCCAATGAAGGACCTCCTAGGAAGAAATCCGCACCATGCGGAGCCGGAGAAACATACGGAACATCCGGGCACTCCCTTGACCGTTTGGGGAAATACGAATCGAACCGTGTTCAGCCGCCCCCCGGGATGCGAAATGACTCGTCAGAATGGTCGGTCGTTGCGTTTTGACTCGCGTCGCGAACGCTTCGTACCGGCGCTCCTTCCCCTCCTTCGGCGACAGAACGCTGGCCCTGACACCGGGCCCGGTCCGGCTACTTCGCGATCTCGATCGTGACGCGTCGGGCGAAGGCGATGTCTTCGATCTGCTCGGCGTCGCCCTTGGCGTCGGCGGTGAAGGTCACCTGTGAGGCCTTGTCGGCGAGGCCCTTCACGAGCGCCGCTTCCACCGCTGCGGCCCGACGCTTCGAGAGAGCGAGGTTCGCTGCTGCGTCGCCGGTCTTGTCGGCGCGGCCGACGAGGGCGACCTTCGTGCCGGCGGGCACCGAGGAGAGGATAGTGACGGCGCCGTCGATTTTCGCCTGTCCGGCCGCGTTGATCTTGGCCGAAGCGCTGTCGAAGTACACCGTGAGGTCCTCGGGCGTGGCGTCGCCGGCCTTGTTCGTGGTGGTGAGGTCGGTCGGTGCGCCGGCCGCCGGCTTGAGCAGCGCGGCGACGTCGACGCCGGGCGGCAGGAGCACCTTGTCGATGACGTGGATGACACCGTTGCTCGCGGCGACGTCGGCGGTGACGACCTTGGCGTCGTTGACGGTGACGCCGCCGTCGGTGGCGAGCTTCACGGTGCCGCCTTCGACGGTGGCGACGTCGCCGGGTTTGATGTCGGCGGCAAGAACCTTTCCGGCGACCACGTGGTACGTGAGGATCTTCGCGAGGGTGCCCTTGTTCTCCGGCTTCACGAGCGCATCGACGACTCCTACCGGCAACGCCGCGAACGCTTCGTCGGTGGGGGCGAAGACGGTGAACGGGCCGGCCCCGTTCAGGGTGTCGGTCAGTCCGGCCGCGTTCACTGCGGCGACGAGCGTGGTGAAGCTGCCGTTGGCGTTGGCAACGTCGACGATTGTTCCCGCGGCTGCTGCCGCCGCCCGTGCGCTCGTGGTGGTCGGGGGCGCAAGCAGCGCGGCATCGTCGACGGACGACGGGATCAGCACCTTGTCGATGACGTGGATGACACCGTTGGTCGCTGCGACGTCGGTGGCGAGGACCTTGGCGTCGTTCACGGTGTCGCCGCCCTCGGTGGCGAGCTTCACGGTGCCGCCTTCGACGGTGGCGACG
>JANMYF010000454.1:0-20640 GCA_031381685.1 Acidimicrobiia bacterium | reverse complement strand
CCGCCTGCTGCGGATCGAAGGGCCGAACGTCGTGGCGAATGAGGTTGAGGTTGCCGATCCACTCGGCGTCGTTGAACAGGGGCACGCTGGCGAACGATCTGATGCCGAATTCGGCGAAGCTCGCGTAGGCCGCGAGCTCGGTGAGGTCATCAACGAAGACGGGCTCGCGGCGATCACGCGCGGTTCGGGTCGCAGGCAGCATCCGGTACTCCCGGCCGAGCGCGCTGCGGGCCCGTTCGCCGAACGTGGCGGCGGCACGAACGCCGTCCTCGCCGAGCGGATCGCCTCGCTCGTCGGTTCGGCCGACGGCGTCCGTTGCAGGGATCCGTAGCATCGCGGTGCCGGCGTCGGCATCGCACAGCTCGGCTGCCTTCTGGAGGATGCCTTCGAGCACGACCCGCAGATCACCCGGGTTCGCACTGATCAGTCGCAGCACGTCGCTCGTCGCGGTCTGCAGTTCACGCGACTCTGCGAGGTCGTTGTTGCGGTCCTCCAGCGCGTTGAACAATCCGGCGTTGTCGAGGGCGATGACGGCTTGGTCGGCGAATCCCTCGAGCAATCTGATCTCGTCGGGCGAGAATGCCACCGGCACGTGGCGGCGGGCGATGAGGAACCCGACGTTGCCCGTGCTGCCGATCAGGGGGACGAACAGGATCGCTCCTTCGGTGACACCGTCGGTCTTGGCGATGGCGGCTGGCGTCGGATTCTCGGCGAACCAGGAGTCGACCGATCCGACGAGTTGCTCGGCCCGCCCGGAAGCGAGAACGTCGTCGATGATCCGGTTGAGCCCGGGCGTCCTGTCGCTGCCGTCGGTGGTCCTGAACCCGCGGGGACCGTCCCACACCGTCACGCCGTCTCCGCGGCCGAAGGTGACCGCCATATGGGAGGCATTCGACAGTCGTTGCGCGGTGCGTGCGATTTCGGGGAGGGTCCGCTCGAGGTCGCCCGGCGACGAGCTGATGACTCGCATGATGTCGGCACTGGCCGTCTGCTGCTCCAGCGCGGCATCGAGGTCGTTGAACAGCTTGGCGTTGGCGATGGCGATGGCGGCCTGTTGCGCGAAGGCCTCGCCGATGCGCACCTCGGCGGACGAGAACGGCCGCACCTCGTTGCGGCTGAGGTTGAGTCGTCCATAGGTCTGACCCGCATCAGCGAGGGGGATCATCATGGCGCTGCGTACCGTCATCGGTAACAGGTCTGGCTCGACCCGATTCGCCGTGACCAAGACCTGAACATCGTCGAGAATCACCGACGTGGCCGTACCAGAGCGGAACGCAGCAGAAGACTCTGCTCCACTCTGCACTCGCCGGCCCACCAGCTCGGGATTGGCAAGATCGGCAAGATGAACGAAGGTGTCTCCCTCGAAGCGCTGTATTGCGCCGTTGTCGGCGCCGCAGAGACGAGCCGCATGCTCGATGAGCCCGTTCATCACCATCGAGATGTCTCCCGGGTGTTCGCTGATGAGACGCAGTACCTCACTCGTGGCCGTCTGCAACGCGAGCGCGTCCGCCACCTCTCGGCGCTGCTGGGCGGCGGTGACGGCGTTGCCGGCCTGCGCGGCGAAGGACTGGAGCAACTCCACGTCGTCGTCGGTGAACGGATCGATCTCGCGTCGGGCAACGTAGATCCCGAGAGGCGCCGCTGAGGTGGGAAGCGGAACGTACGCCGCTGACGTCGTCTGCATCCTGAGCGCTGACTGGGCGTACTCGTCGCCGAGCTTGGATTGATCATCGAACCGAAGGACGTTTCGGTCGCGCAGCACCTCACTGAGCGCCGAAACGTCACTGTGGTCTCGGAACGCCTTCGGTGGGCGCTCGTTGCCGGTTGCGCCGTAGGCCGCGATCTTGCCGTCCTCGACGACGAAGACGTTGGCGTAGACCCCGCCGGTCAGTGCGAGCGCGTGCTGGGCGATGTCGAACAGCACCGACTCGAGGTCGTCGCCCCCCTCGGCCACGGCGCGCAACACGCCCGCGAGCCCGGCTTCACGACGCTCCGCCCGGGCCAGGCGCGCCGCCAGGTCCGTGGGTTCGTCGGCTGGTTGGCTGTCTGCTGCCGTCACGCGACTCCTCGTGGCTGTGTTCCCTGCCGTTCAGCAAACCACGGTTGGGCGGGTGCCACCGTGATCGAGATCGCACAACTCGGTCGGAGTTTGGGGTTTCCGTGGCTCTGGGAGCAACGCAGACCCCGAACTCCCTACGTCTGCAGTGCCGCTGCGCCGAGGAATCGTTGGGTCGCCTCGTCGCGGGTGGCCAGTCGGTACCCGAGACGCTGGGTTTGCGCGACCAGCATGCGGTCGAACGGGTCCCGGTGCGGCCAGTCGAGCGCCCCGGCGCCAATCGCATCGTCGACGCCGATGCCCAGAAGGCGAACCCCGTTGCGGGTCAGTTGGTCCGCCAGCCTGGACACGTCGACGGTGAGCTTGCCGGCGCGGACCTTGATCGCCAACTCCCATGCGGAGGCCGACGAGAACCACACGGTGTTCGCCTCGTCCTCGATGGCTGCTGTCGCATCGGCCTGCAGAAGCGACGGATCATCCGCCCACCAGACGGCAACGTGGGTGTCGAGAAGTATGTCCACGTACGTTGTGCCTAGATGCCGAACTGGTGGGCCAGTTCCTCGTCGGTATGCCACCAGTTCGGGTCGTGGGCGACGACTTCACCGCGTAGGAACCCGCCCACGCGATTGCGGAGAGGACCGATCTTGGCGACAGCCTCGCCGTTGCGCGTCACGATGATCTCTTCGCCCGCCTCCGCCCGGCGCAGCAGCTCTGACAGCCCGCTCTTGGCATCGGCAGCGGTAACGGTGGAAGCCATGGAGACAATCTAACCAGTGTGTACATTTTGGTCAACGTGCGGTCGAGTGTCGTTCGAGACAGGCCCACCTCGCGCCGCCCGGCCGGCATTGGGCATAGCGCGAGATCCGCTCGGTAGGGTGATCGGGCCCCAGCACGGATACGAATCGTGCGCCCCGAGGAGGAGCAGCTGTGAGCAGCGGATTGAGCGAGAGTTGGGCCACGCTGTGGGAAGCGCTGGCAGACCAGCAGCCTGACCACACCGCCGTGGTCGTCGGGCAGAGGGCCATGACGTGGCGTGAGCTCGACGACTCCGGTGCCCGGGTGGCGGCGTTCTTCGCGGCGAACGGGGTCGGCCACAACACCAAGGCGGCCCAGTTGCTCTACAACTGTCCCGAGTACCTCATCACCGTCTACGCCGCCTTCAAGCAGCGGGCCACCCCGGTCAACGTGAACTACCGGTACCTCGCCGACGAGATCGTCTACGTGCTCGACAACGCCGACGCCGAGGTGCTCGTCTTCCACGGGGCAATGGCTGATCGCGTCGCTGCCGCGGCCGCACGTCTGCCGAAGCTGCGTCTGCTCATTCAGGTCGACGACGGTGCTCCACTCCTCGAAGGCGCCACCTTCTTCCACGACGTGCTCGCCAAGTTCGAGCCGGCGCCGAGGATCGAGCGCAGTGGCGAGGACCTCCTCTTCCTCTACACCGGCGGCACCACCGGCATGCCCAAGGGCGTGATGTGGCGCCACGTCGACCTGTGGGGTGCGCTTGCATCGACGGGTTACCTCGCGGCGGGCCTGGAGCTGCCGACCACACCGAAAGAAGTGGGTGAAACGGCGGCGATACTGCAGGCCGCCGGACGCAGCCCGGTGAACCTGTGCGCCCCGCCGCTCATGCACGGCACCGCGCTCTTCCTGGCGATCGGGGCGTTCGTCATGGGCGGCAGTGTCGTGCTCCTCGGCAACCGCAGCTTCGATGCGAACGAGCTCTTGGGGCTCATCGAGCAGCGCGGCGTCACCCAGCTCTCGATCGTCGGCGACGCCTTCGCCAGGCCGATCGTCGCCGCGCTCGACGCCGGGAGCTATGACCTCTCTTCACTCCAGCGCATCGTCTCGACCGGAGCGACGCTCAGCTCGGAACTCAAGGTCGGCATCCAGCGGGCTGCGCCGAACGCGCTCATCATGGACATGATCGGCGCCAGCGAAGGCGGACCGTTCGCTCTGTGCCTCACGCCCCCGGGAACGAAGCCGGCCGACACCGCGGTCTTCGCCGCGCCGCCGAACGCCGTGACGCTCGACGATGACGGTCAACCGATCGCCCGGGGGAGTGGCAAACCCGGCATGCTCGCCGTGAGCGGTCCGATGCCGGTCGGCTACTACAAGGACGAGGCCAAATCGGCGGCGACGTTCCCGGTGGTCGACGGTGTTCGCTACACCGTCCCCGGCGACTTCGCCATCATCGACGACGACGGCACCGTGCACCTGCTCGGCCGAGGCTCGGTGTGCATCAACACCGGCGGCGAGAAGGTCTATCCCGAAGAGGTCGAGGTCGCCGCCCGCAGCCATCCCGGCGTGCTCGACGGCAATGCCATCGGTCTTCCCGACGAACGCTTTGGCGAGATCGTCGTGCTCGTCGCGTCACGGGCACCGAGTTCGACGGTGACCGACGACGAGCTCATCGCCCACATCCGCACGCAGATCGCGCCGTACAAGGCCCCGAAACGCATCGTGTGGGTCGACGCCGTTTATCGCAGCCCCAGCGGCAAGGCCGACTACCGCTGGGCGAAGGAAGCCGGCGCGGTAGCTGCGCGATAGCCGGGCGTGCCTCGCCGGCGTCACCTCGCCGCGGGGCCGGGCTCCTGCCGCAGGCTCTCCACGCGCAGATCGCCCATTTCGGCGCGCACATCGGCCGTTTTCGGGCGGTTTTCGCCTCGCGAAGCGTGATCTGCGCGTGAAACCGGTCGATCTGCGCGTGAAACTGGTCGATCTGCGCGTGAAACTGGTCGATCTGCGCGTGAAATCGGTCGATCTGCGCGTGCAGCGGTTGACGGGCGTGGCCCAGTCCGCAGGGGAGGGCTGTCATAGGGGGTGTGTGACGATGGCGGGGTGGGAACGAACAGCAAGCGCCGTCGCGACGCCAAACGGCGGAATGTACGTGCGCAGATGAAAATGAACGGCTCGTCGGGGGAGCGCTCGGGGGCACATCCGTTCCCCGGAGCCGGCGTGCCCACCGCGGAACTGGTCGACCAGCTGGTGACCGCGGCGATCGGCGCGTCGATGGCCGGTGACGATGCGCTCCACTCCCGCTGGTTCGACGGGCTCGAAGCGCTTGCCCTCACCCAGCCCGACGAAACGCTCACCGTGCTGCGACGTCGACTCACGAGCGCGGTGTCGTCGATGTGGACCTTCGGCTGGCAGCCGCTCGACCTGGTGCACGTCCTCCTGCATCGAACGGCAGCCACGCATCGAAGTGTGCTCGTGGCGGGCATCGTTGCCGAGCACGCTGCGCTGGTCGCGGCAGGCCGTGGTGCGAATGTGGATCCCCGGTGGTCGGCGCAGCTCGACCGGATCAACGCGGTGTCGGAGCCGGAGAGCACGATGACCAGGCTCTTCGCCACGGCCGCCACTGATGACCCGGCCAAACTCACCGCCGAGGTCGGCTTCGTCATCGACCTTCTCGCGGTGATCGTTACCCTGCCGAGGCTCGAACGGCTCATGCCTCCGCCTGGAGGAGCGCACGCAACCAGCCCACGCGCGACCCCCAGGGCAGCGTCGTCCCACCTCGACGCAAAGGTGCTCGCCCGCGTCCGAGCCCTGTTGGCCAAGGCCGAGTCGACCACCTTCGATGAAGAGGCCGACGCGCTCACGTCGAAGGCGCAGGAGCTCATGGCCCGTCACGCCATCGACCTCGCCATGCTCGACGCTTCAGCTCCCAACCATGGAGCGCCCGTGGCCCGGCGCATCCATCTCGACGATCCCTACGTCGACGCGAAGTCGACGCTGCTGTCCGTCGTGGCCACGGAGAACCGATGCCGTTCGGTGTTCACCCCCGGCTTCGGGTTCTGCACGGTGATGGGCTTCGATGCCGACATCGACATCGTCGAACTGCTCTTCACCTCGTTGCTCACCCAGGCCACGTCGTCGATGGTCGCGGCCGACAAACAGGTCGACCGCCACGGCCGGTCCCGCACACGGTCGTTCCGCCAATCGTTCCTCGTGGCCTTCGCCTACCGGATCGGCGAACGACTCCGCGAGGCCAACGAGGCCGCGGCCAGCCAAGCCGCTGAGGATCTCGGCGACGCGTTCCTCCCGGTGCTCGCCACCCGGGCAGTGCAAGTCGAATCGCTCGTCACCGAGATCTTCCCGAAGACGCGATCCAAGCGAAGCGCCATCTCCAACGCCGACGGCTGGCATGCCGGCCGCGCCGCTGCCGACAAGGCATCCATCCGTCCACCCGGCTCGCTTCCCCGCGCTCGCGGATGACGCGGATCGCCGTGCGCCCTCGTTGTCTCGGCGAGTGTCGGAACGGCTTGAGTCCTCCCGCCAAGCGAGCCGGCTCGTCCTCGTCGGGCGTCGGCATCCCACATGGTGATGTGGGACGCCGCAGGGGGATGTGGGATTCCCGGCGTTGTTGCTGCAGCCCGAGTCGTGGGGCTCATGGTTGACTGAACCCATGGCGTCAACCGTTGTCCCTCCCGTGTCGTCGTTGCTCGATCTGACCGGTCGGGTCGCGCTCGTGACGGGCGCGAGCGGCAACATCGGGGCCGGAATCGCCCGTCGCCTCCACGAGGCGGGCGCCGCGGTGGCGCTGCATGCCGGGAGGAACCGGGCCGCTGCCGACTCGCTGGCCTCCGAACTGGCCGAGCGGGTGACCGTCGTGCAGGGCGACGTGGAGCGCGATGCCGATCGGTTGTGTGACGAGACGATCGCTGCACTCGGGCGGCTCGACATCCTCGTGAACAACGCCGGGATCCAGCCGGTCGCGCCGTTCATGGATCTCACGGCGGACGATCGTTCGGAGATGCTTCGCATCAACGTCGGCGGCGTCATGGCGATGACCCACGGTGGCGCGGCGCGGATGAGCGACGGCGGGTGCGTCGTCAACATCGCGTCGATCGAGGGGCTGCAGCCGGCGTTCATGCACAGCCATTACACGACGTCGAAGGCCGCCGTCCTCATGCACACCCGCGCTGCCGCGCTCGAACTCGGGGCCCGGGGCATCCGGGTGAACGCCGTCGCTCCCGGGCTCATTCACGTGGACGGCATCGAGGCCGGGTGGCCGGAAGGCGTCGCCCGCTGGCATGCGGCGGCGCCGCTCCAGCGTCTCGGCGAGCCCAGCGACATCGGCGACGCCGTGCTGTTCCTCGCGTCGCCGATGGCCCGGTGGATCACCGGCGCCACGTTGGTCGTCGACGGGGGAGTGCTCACCCACAACACCTGGTGACGCTCGGCGGCTCAGCGTCCGGCGGCCGACATGACGGACGGTGCTGTTGGGTGCGGTGCGTATCCCGTTTGCTCCAACTGCTCGCAACTCTGGCGGCGCGGTCAGCGGCGAGCGACCAGCATCACGGACTCCAGTGGGCCGCCTGGACGGATCGGCTCCAACTCGTCGAACACGATCACGAAATCGAGACTCCGCAGCGCGTCCCGAAATGACTCCGCCATCCCCTCAGCGATCACCCACGCCACGACGGCGTGGTCGGTGAGCGCCTCGACGATCCGCGGCACTGCGGTCGCATCGACGTGACCACTCGTGAACGTGCCGGCGGAGATCGACGCGGCGTAACGCTCGGCGTCGCCGGGATGATTGAACGGACTCGTCAGGTCGACTTCGCGCAACGCACGATACGTCCCGCGTCGCGCCGCCACGTCGAGCATCTCGGGTGAGATGTCCCAGCCGTCGATCGTGGTGAACCCGTGAGTGCGAAGATGTGCGCCGACCACTCCGGTGCCGCAGCCGAGGTCGAGCACAGGTGCATCGAGATCGGCACGGTGTTCGGCCAGGAGCTGCGCTATCCGTGCGGAGCCGATGACGCCGAGGGTGTCGAACACGTCGTTGTCGTAGGTCTCCGCCCAGTCGCGATAGAGCGTGATGGCATCGTCGGCCGACCGCAGCGAGCGTGCCCTCGCGACGAGGTCGTCGGCGCGTTCAGCCACGTGCGCTCCGCTCGGAGGCAGCCGAAAGCGATGTCCGGATGACGTCGTGCCCGTGTTCGAATACGTTCTGAGCCGTCACAGAGAGTCCGCTGACACCAATCGAGGAGTTCGTAACCATGGCTGCCTACATCATCGCCGACGTCGAGGTCCATGACCCGGTCGCCTACGAGCCCTATCGGACGATGGCGGCCGCCGCGATCGCCAAGCACGACGGGCGTTATCTTGCCCGGGGCGGCGAAGTCGAGGTGCGCGAGGGAACCTGGCAACCGCGCCGAACCGTCATCCTCGAGTTCGAGAGCTTCGCAAAGGCGAAGGCGTTCTACGACTCCGAGGACTACGCGCCTGCGCTCGCGCTCCGAAAGAGCATTGCGACGACGAACCTCGTGATCGTCGACGGGTACACGCCCCCTGCCTGACGTCGGCCAAGCGGCTTGACAAATTAGGTCAAGTGACCTAATTTGTCGCCATGGACACGGCCGCCCCGGTTCGACGGCAGCAACAGCGCGGCACGTTGACGCGGGCCGACCTGCTGCGGGCGGCACTGCGAGAGTTCGCCTCGGTGGGCTTCGAGGCAGCGTCCACGAGGGCCATCGCCGCTCGCGCGGGAGTGCGTCAGGGACAACTCACCTATCACTTCGAGAGCAAAGACGACCTGTGGCGGGCCACGGTGGATCATCTGTTCGAGCGGTTCGATGTCGAGTTCGCAGTTGGTCTGGCGTCGACCGTCGGTGCGAATGCTGCGAATGACGATGCGGTGGTGGCGTTCGAAGCGACCGTTCGTGCTCTGGTCCGGGCCGTTTCGAAGCTCCCTGAGCTGAATCGGGTCATGGTGCACGAGGCGACTGATGGCTCGGACCGTCTGACGTGGATCGTGGACACCCATGTGCGGCGGCGGTTCGAACAACTGGCCGCCCTCTGGACCGAAGTGAAAGCGCGTGGCGCGACGCACCTCGACGCCGACCCGGTGGTGCTGTACTACTGCCTGCTCGGCGCAGCTTCGCTGCTCTACGTGAATGCACCTGAAGCCCGGCTCCTCACGGGAAGCCAAGACACCTCCGCGGCAACTGCGGATGCACGCGTCGAGGCCCACGCCGACACACTCGTGGCGATGCTGCTCGGACCACCAAGAACGCTGGCATCTCGTCGGCCCACCACACGAACCAACCGAACGAAGGGAACCTGAACAATGAGATCTCGACCGGCCAGTAGTCGCCTTGAAGCACGTCGACCCGGCGGCAAACTCATGGTGGCGTGATGACCGTGAAGGTGAAGGACGTCGCGTTCGTGCGCTTCCGCGCGCCCGACCTCGACGTGATGGAGGCATTCCTCACCGAGTTCGGGATGCAGCGCTCCGGTCGCGACGAGTCGACCCTCTACATGCGCGGGTGCAACGACGACGGCTTCGTCCACGTGACCCATCTCGGCGACGAACCCGGCTTCGTCGGCCTGGCGTTCGAGGCCAGTGGTGAGGACGAGCTGTCCGAGTTGTCGGCGCTGGACGGCTTTTCCGCCGTCGGTGATCTCGACGGGCCGGGCGGTGGCCGCGTTGTCCGCACCACCGATCCGAACGGCTTCCAGGTCGAGGTCGTGGCCGACCGCCACACGGTCGGTCGACTACCCCTGCCGACCACCTCGCTTCGCAACGCCGCGACCGACCGGACACGGATCGGCGCGCCGGTTCGACTCCCATCCGGCCCGTCACATGTGCAGCGGCTCGGGCACTGTGTGCTCGACGTGCTCGACTTCCGGGCCAGTGAGGCCTGGTACAAGGAACGCTTCGGGCTGGTGACCTCCGATGAGATCGCGCTCGATGAACACCGGGCGCTCGGCGCGTTCCTGCGGTGCGACCAAGGTGAGCGCCACGTCGATCATCACGCGTTGTTTCTCATCGGCATCGGCCGCGCCCGGTTCAACCATGCGGCGTTCGAGGTGGCCAATTTCGACGATCTGATGAGCGGCCACACCCACCTGAAGGCGAACAAGCGCACGCCGCAATGGGGCATCGGGCGTCACGTGCTCGGCAGTCAAATTTATGACTACTGGCTGGACCCGCACGGCCACATGCTCGAACACTGGACGGACGGCGACTTGTTCAACAACGAAACACCCCCCAACGTGGCCAGCATCGGCGACTTGCTCGCGTCACAGTGGGGCCCAACCTACGGCGCCCCGCCGGCCTGACTTCCGATGACGAACGCCACCTGAGTCGGCCGAAGGCGAATGCGGCTCAGCCCCAGGCGCCCGGCACGGGATGGGCGTTCCAGGTTTCGGTGATCTTGCCGTCGACGATACGGAACACTTCGATCCCGGAAATGACCTGTCCGTCTCCAAGGTCGGCTTCGTAACAACTCGAAACGAACTCCCCTTCTGACAGCGAGACTTTGTTGTGGAAGCGGGCGTTTGGGAACCTCGTCAAGAACCCGGCGATGCGTGCCTTGTTGTCGTCGAGTGACATCGTGATCAAGCTGCCGGCTTCATGACGCAGACACGGGTCGGCAATGAACCGGCCCGCTGCCTCGGAGTCACGAGCGCCATAAACCGCTTCGGTGTACGCCTGCAGGAACTCTTCGTTCGTCATGATGGAAACGATACAAGTCGGCCGTCGCAAACCCGCCGGGTGGAAGACTCGGCTTCGTGATCGATGAGTTCGCGATGGAGTACCTGCACGTCGACCTGCGCAACCTGCGAAAGACCATGGTCGGGAACCTCGAGAGCGGCGTCAGGTCGGCTCCCGTCGATCTGCGAGGCTGGGTACCTCTTGTGGCAACGGTCCGGGGTAATGCATGAGCCAGACAATCGATGATCGAAGCGCAGTTCACGGCGATCGACTGGTGCGCACCCCGCCCGGCTCGTCGCCGCCCGACACCCCGCTGCTCAGTCGCATCCGCGAGTCGGTGATCGGGGACGACCTGGTCATGGACGGTCCTTATGGGCCGCGGCGGATCACCTACGCCGACTACACCGCGTCGGGACGCGCCCTCTCCTTCATCGAGGACTACATCCGCGAGGAAGTGCTGCCGCGCTACGCCAACACCCACACCGAGTCGTCGGGCACCGGCCTGCAGACCACCCGTCTCCGTGAGGACGCGCGCCGCATCATCCACGAGGCCGTCGGCGGTGACGATGACGTGTGCGTGATCTTCGCCGGGTCCGGGGCTACCGGTGCCGTTGACCGATTGATCGGCATCATGAACCTGCGGATCCCGGCCGACCTCGATGACCGCTACCACCTCTCAGCGCTGATCCCGAAGCACGAGCGCCCGGTTCTCTTCGTCGGCCCGTTCGAGCACCACACCAATGAGCTGCCGTGGCGTGAGTCGATCGCCGATGTCGTGGTGATCCCCGAAGACGCCGACGGGCATATCGACCTCGATCGACTCGGAGCAGAGCTTGTCGCCTACGCCGATAGGCCGTTGAAGATCGGCTCGTTCTCGGCCGCCTCGAACGTCACCGGCATCATCTCCAACACGTGCGCGATCGCCGATCTGTTGCATCGTCACGGAGCAGTGTCGCTGTGGGACTTCGCGGCGGCCGCACCATACGTGGACATAGAGATGTATCCCACCTGCGCTGCGCATCCGCTGGCCTACAAGGACGCCGTGTTCCTGAGCCCGCACAAGTTCGTCGGTGGGCCGGGTACTCCTGGCGTGTTGGTCGTCCGACGTGAGCTGGTCCACAACCGCGTGCCCGACGTGGTCGGTGGCGGCACGGTGGCCTACGTGAACCCGCTCGAGCACCGCTACCTCGACGATCCCGTGCACCGCGAAGAGGGCGGCACACCGGCCATCGTCGAATCGATACGCGCCGGACTCGTGTTCCAGCTCAAGCAGTCGGTCGGTGTGGCCACCATCCGCGCCCACGAGGAGGCCTACTGGCAGCGGGCCGTTGCCGCCTGGAACGCCAACCCGGCGATGCAGGTGCTGGGCAACACCCACTCGGAACGACTGTCGATCGTTTCCTTCGTGGTGCGTCGCCCGGTTGGCCGCTATCTGCATCACAACTTCGTTGTCGCCCTGCTCAACGATCTCTTCGGCATCCAGTCACGGGGCGGATGCTCGTGCGCCGGCCCCTACGGTCACCGGCTCCTCGGCATCGACATCGAACGCTCTCACGAGTTCGAGAGTGAGATCACCCACGGATGTGAAGGAATCAAGCCGGGATGGACGCGCGTCAGCTTCAACTACTTCATCTCGGAGACGGTGTTCTCCTATCTGGTCGATGCCGTGAACCTCATCGCCGAGCACGGGTGGAAGCTGCTCCCCGAATACCGGTTCGACCCGGCGTCGGGGTTGTGGCGGCACGAAAGCGGTTTGGTGGAGCCTCCGTTGCGTCTCTCCGACCTCTCGTACGACCCGGCAACCGGTGAGATGGTGCGTCCGGCGGTTGCCCGGGTGCATGCGCCCGAGACCGCACTGGCCCGGTACCTCGACGAGGCCCGGGAGCGGTTCGCCGCTACGAAGGAGTGGGCCGAGGTCCCGCTCGCCGAGGGAGTTCTGTCGAGCGCGTTCGAGCACCTGCGTTGGTTCGAGCTTCCGTTGGCGTCGCTTTCGTCCTGACGTGGTGATTCGTCAGGGCCGCCGGTCGACGTAGCGTTTGCCGGTGGATTCGACACGCGTCGACAAGTGGCTGTGCGCCGTTCGCATCTTCAAGACGCGCACGATGGCCACCGACGCCTGCGAGGGCGGCCATGTCACGGTGAACGACAGGGGAGCGAAGCCTTCGACGGCCGTCCGAATCGGCGACCGGGTGATGGTTCGGGTCGAACACGTTGACCGCGTGCTGGAGGTGGTCCGCGTCATCGACAAGCGGGTCGGTGCACCCGTCGCCGCCGAGTGCTTCATCGACCACACGCCGATCGTGGAGCGTGAGCCCTACGTGCCGGTGTTCGTGCGTGACGCCGGCGCCGGCCGTCCGACCAAACGTGACCGGCGCATCCTCGACCGTCTGCGGGAGTAAGCGGAACCGAGGCCTCAGACCAGCGAACGGACGAGATCGCAGATCTCCAGGGTGGTACCTTCACCCGGGTTCGGCTGGGCCATCTTGTTGATGGTCACGGCCACACCGAGACCGAATTCCGGATCGGCGAAGCCAGTCGACCCACCCGCGCCGTTGTGACCGAAGGCGCTTTCCCGCGGCCCCATCGCGGCGTGTACGAGGTTCCCGTTGAGGTCCGGGCCGAGCCCACCGAGGACGAAGCCGATGCCGCGTCGGATCGACGGGCCGAGGACACGATCCTTCTCCGCGGTTTGCAGTTCCTGCATCGACGGGATGCGGCCGGGCGAGACCAGAGCCACGCCGTCGATCGTTCCTCCGTGAGCCAGAGCGCCGTACATGCGGGCGAGTGCCCGGGCCGAGAAGTGGCCGTTCGCTCCCGGCATGCACGCGGTGCGGAACTCGAGTTCGTTGAAGTGCTGCCACATCGCCTTCGGCATGGCCTCGAAGAAGGGGCTATTCGCGGGAATTGGCAATCCCTCACCGGCTCCGATGATGGCCAACGTTGCTACGCGGTCCAGCACTCCCGGCTCATCGGGGATTCCGACGAAGAACTCGTCGGCCACCCCTAGCGGCTCGGCAACCTCGGTGCGGATCACCTCCGAGAAGTGGCGACCGGTCGCACCGCGGACGATGCCTCCGACCAGCCAGCCGTAGGTCACGGCGTGGTACGCATTCGTCGTTCCCGGCTCCCATGCCGGCGTGCCTCCTGCGACCCAGTCGAGCGCAGCGTCCCAATCGGTGACGTGGTCCGGACGGAAGTCGGGAGGCATAGCGTGCAGGCCGGCCTGATGGCTCAGGGCCTGAGCAACGGTGACCGCGCCCTTGCCGTTCTGGGCGAACGCCGGCCAGTAGCGGGCGACGGGGGCGTCGTAGTCGATGATCCCGCGGTCGGCGAGTTGATGGATGACGAGAGCCGACGGCCCCTTCGTCGTCGAGAAGCTCAGGAACAAGGAATCGCTCCGGACGGGTCGATCATCGTTCGGGCCCAGTGTTCCGGCGGCAACGTCGATGATCGGCTCACCGTGCAGATAGGCGGCCACCTGCACGCCGATCTGTCGCCCGGCCTCGATCTGGCCATCGAGAAGTTCGAGCACGGCATCGTTGCGATCCATGCGTCGAGTCAATCAGCAGAATGGGCGCGTACGCCAAGATCGGCGAGCCCGGTCGTCGAGACATTGGAGACGCTGTTCGGGTCACGCGGTGTCTGGCGTCCGCGGCAACGGTGCACCAGGAAGGACACGATGACGAAGAGCACGAGGATGGCGGCAGTGAATGCCGGGTTGAGCCCGATCAGCAGAGCGAGGATGAACGCGGGAACGGCGAGGACCACTGCGAGGTAGAGCAGACCCTGGTTCGTCCGCAGGAACGAGCGGGTGCTCGTCGGGGAGGCATCGGAATTGGTCATGCCTCGACCGTACGGCTGAGCTTCCTCCCCACCCAGGGCCGAAGGTCAGCTCTCGGTCGGAGAGGCAGTCACATCGTAGGTTGTCTCGGCGTCGAGGATCAGGGGCGCGCCAGGTAGGTGTTGCGGTCCGACGGAGCTCCCTCGCGTCCGCTCCTCCCGTCCACCCGATCGGAGTTCAAGGCGATTTCGCGGTGCCATGCCGCCAGTGACATCGCCTCGAGCGCGTCTACACGCGCGTCGATCGCGTCGTGATCGAGCACTTCGGTATGCACGCCTATCGATCCGTCATCGCCGGCGACGATCTCGACGGCGCGGATCTGGCATGGCCAGTCGATGGTCGACGATGTGGTGATCTCCCAGAGCCCGGCGAGCCGCGTCTCCGGGTTGGCAAGGGGGCGGATGCGGTGCACATGGCGATGGCCGGCGAGCCAGGCCACGACGTTGCCGTACCGGAGGAGGACGGCTTCGAGATCGGCGGCGAGCCGCCGATCGGTCGGGTCAGGGTTCTCGTAGGTGTTGTCGAGCGACACGCTGCCGTGGTGGCTGGCCACGACGACGGGTCGATCCTGCGCTTCTCGAAGGCGATCGTCGAGCCATGCGAGCTGGGCCAGCCCGACGCTTCCCTGGTAGTGGCCGGTCGGGTGGTTCGTGTCGAGCACGATGATTCGCACGTGCTCGGTGTCGTGGAGGAAGTCGGTGCTGTCGTGCACGCGCCGCACACCCTGAGCGGCTCCGCCCGCACCAAGCGCACGCATGAATTCGGTGCTGTTCACGGCCCGTCGTCCGGGATCGGAGGTCACGTCGAACCGCGGCTGTCCACTGGAGAACGCCGCGGGGTCTTCCAGGTACGCCGCCAGCGGATCGGCAGGGTCGAACCCCTCCGGGCTGCCGAGGGCACGCCACGCACCAACGGCAACGCGTTCGATGTCGGGTGTCGTGAACACCGTGCCCTGCCGCATCACGTCGTGATTCCCGAGCGCGGCCAACCAGGCCATGCCCACGCCGCGCGACGAGAGAGGTGCTGACGCGGCGTCGATCAGACCGCTCACCAGGGGGAAGCCGAACCCGGATCGGAACCGGTCGGGCCTGCCGCCATCGGGCGTCCAGAACGGCCAGAGACCTGACGGTGTGTGGTGGACCGGATCGTTCGACCGGGCGTCTTGCGCCCACGACGAGCGCTGCGGTCCCTCGTAGGGGAAGGCAAAGGAGCCGCCGCCGGCGAGAGCGACGAACGCGTCCAGCTCGTTGCGCTGTGCGTTGTCGGTGTTGTCGCCGGTGAAGATCACGGCGTCGGTGCCATCGTCGGCTGATGCCTGGATTGCGGCACAGAACATGGCGGCTCCCCAATTCGCGAGGACGTCGTGGGGGCGGGCCATGTGCAGCAGCGGGCGCCACTTCTTCTCCGCGGCTCGCGCCTCGACCCAGTCGGCGCGTGCCGGAGATCCGGCGTCGATGATGTGGGTATCCGTCACGTGGAGCAGACGCAGCAGGACTCGACCGCGTCCAGGCGTCAGCGCGACCGGATCACCACCCAACTCCGACCGGAGGGTCTCCGTCTCTCCCGGCGCGCCGACGATCGTCGAGTACCCGCTCGGCTGGGCCGGGACCAGTCGTCGTTGCGTCGTCCTCACCAGAGCTGCCACGTCCGTCACGGTAGCGGCGTGCTCGGGCTGAACGCGACTTGGCCCACTCCTGTGCGCCGTTGGTGAGGTCGCAGCCGGCCGTCAGTCAATGAGGGCATCGGCCCGGACGCGGGCGCGCTCGGCCGCTTCGTGGGCCGGCAGCGCTCGGCCAAAGAGCTGGAGCGTTCGTTCGAGGCGGCCGATGACGTTGGCCTCCTGGGTGTAGGCGAAGATCGCCGCGTGCCGCGGGCGAGATGCCAGGGGCACCCGAGTGACCCGGTGCAGCGAGTGCCGGCCACGAAATATCTGCATGTCCCCGGCGCGCAGGTCGAGGGTGTGGACACCCTCACGACCCCCTTCGAGGATCTGCTGCACGCCTTCGAAGTTCTCGTCGGTGGGCGTCCGCGTCATCGGCGAATACTCGAACAATCCGCCCTCGTCGGCCTCGTCGACGAGCAGGGTCACCGCGAACTCATTGGTGTCGAAGTGCCATGTGAACTGCTGCCCCGGATCGAGGATGTTCGCCGTGAGACCGGCCAACGGGTCGGCGTAGCAGTGCAGTTCCGGCTCCTCGAGGCTGTCGGCGATGAACCGGGCGAGGGCGGGGCTGCGGAACAGCGCGTCGGTGGCGCAGCTGGCGTCCCACGAGTCGCCGGGAATGAACCCGCTCGAGCGTTCGATGAACGTGTTCATCGGATGGCGGGTCGGGTATGCATGGTTCGGTGTGACGTGGAAGTAGGGGTTCATGTCTTGCGTCGAGAAGTGGGTGGTGTGCTTCCGGGCGACGATCTCGTCACTGATCACCCGTATCGCCGTCGGACGCAGCAACCCGCGTACGACGGCACATCCGTCGGAGCGCAGACCATCTCGTGCCTCGGCGACCGCGGCACGGTAGGCGGCGGTGTCCGGGCGGTCCAGCCGATAGCGAGCGATGTCGATGAGATCGTGGAGCTGAGGCGCGGCCGCCGACTGGTGAGCTCCCATGCAGCCAGTATGTGGCCCGTCGGCGGCCTGTCAAGGACCGGTTGCTGCGAGCACCCTGGACCGTCGGTGACGGTCCCAAGTGCGTTGACCGCGGTCATCGGCCTCAGCGGCGAGAAAGGGGATCTGTCGATCGCCTCTAGGTTGATGGCGCTTGGTCGAGACAGCCCCCACCGCATCATCCCCGCCGGCCGAGGCGGTCACTTCTCCTCTCCTCCGCGCCGCGGAGCCGGCGGAGTCGAGCCGTGCCCTGTTGGACAGGGTCGGCTGGGTGCTCGTCGGCATCGGCGTGCTGGTCCTGTTCGCCAAGCTCGGCGGCATCTCGAGCGCCGGCTACGGCTGGCCGTCATGGAAGCCATGGACGTGGCGGCCCGGTGCGCTGTTCCGCGACACGACGGCCACCGGCGGCGACATGGGTGCCCACGTGTGGACTCCCGACTTCCTCCGCAGACATGTGCTGTCGACGTTCAATGCGACGGGTTGGTCGAAAGACTGGTTCGCCGGGTTCCCGGTGCTGCACTTCTACTTCCCGCTGCCTAGCTGGGCGATCGTGGCCGTCGGAGCGGTGATCCCGCCGAACATCGCCTTCAAAGTGGTGAGCGTCGCTGGTCTCCTGTCGTTGCCCTTCGCCGTGATGCTGCTCGCCCGTTCCGCGCAGGTGGGGCGGCACTACCGCTACCTGTTCGCGATGGCGGCGATCGTGTTCGTCCTCGACCCGGGGTATTCGATCCTCGGTGGGAACGCGATGTCGACCCTCGCCGGAGAGTTCTCGTTCTCCATCAGCCTTTCGGCGTGCGTCGTGTACCTCGCGCTGCTCATCCGGGTCCAGCGCACCGGTCAAGGTCGCCTCCCTGCCGTCGCTGCGCTCACCGTCACCGGACTCTCCCATCTCCTTCCCACCCTGTTCGCCGGACTGAGCACCTTGGTGATCGTCTGCGTGCATATGACCATGAGAGGTCCGACGGCGATCAGGCGCCGGCTCCTCGACACCGCGATGATCGGAGGACTCGCGGCGATGCTCGCAGCGTTCTGGGTGGTGCCGTTCGCGACGCATCTCGCCTACACGAACGACATGGAGTGGGAGAGGGCCACGGCCTACCTGGGTGCGCTGTTCCCTCCGGCGGCGAAAGAGCCGCTGACCGGGGCGGCGATCATGGGTGTGGTGGTGCTCCTAGCGCTGCTCGGCGGCCTCGTGCAGGTGCTCGGTTTCGTGTCGGCCTTGCGGGTGGGGCGAGAGCCTGATGCCGAAGCCCGATTCGCGACCTGCCTGGTCCTCATGGCCACCGGCGCGGCCCTGGCGTTCCGGTTCCCGCCCTCGTTCCGCATTCTCAACGAGCGGGCCCTGCCGTTCTTCTTCCTGTCGTGTTGCCTGCTGGCCACCTTCGGGCTCACCGCAATCGGTCGGGCCATCGTCGGCATGGCTGGAGTCCTCGCGTTGCGCACGCAGCACCGCGTTCCCGACTGGCGGAACGCCCCCGTCACCGGTCTCGTGGGCGTCGCCGTTCTCTGCTGGTGGAGTGTCGGTGGTGTGCTGGGAGTACTTCCGGGGGTCGTCCCGGTGCCGAGGTTGGACGCCGCAGGACTCGGCGCGCAACGAGCCGATCGGATCGGCGACGTGAATCCCGTGGCCGTCTGGGCCAGGGACAACTACGACGGGTTCGAGGCCACCCCGGAATGGCCGGAACTACGCGCGCTGATCAATACGATGATCGACGTCGGGAAGACCCATGGTTGCGGACGGGCGATGTGGGACTACGAGGACGAGTTCGCGCGGTACGGAACTGAGTTCGCGCCTGCGCTGCTTCCGATGTGGACCGATGGCTGTATCGGTTCGATGGAAGGGCTCTTCCTCGAATCGTCACCGAGCCTGCCGTATCTCCTCATCAATGCGTCATTGCTTTCGGCTCGTCCCGGTGACCCGCAGAGCCGCCTCCCCTATCCAGGGCTCGATGTGAGCCAGGGCGTTGCCCGGATGCAGCAGTGGGGCGTTCGCTACTACCTGGTGTTCTCCCCGGAGGCGCAGCAGCAGGCCCGCGTGAACCCCGACCTCGAGCTCGTCGCCACCACGCCCTACACGCGCGACTGCGAAGCCGAGGAGCTCTCGGCCAAGACGTGCCCGACCACGTGGGAGATCTACGAGGTCGGCGACTCGCCGCTGGTGGCTGGTCTGGCGATCCAACCGACGGTGGTCACCGGCATCAAGCAGACGCAGCGCGGCGGCTGGCTCGACGTGGCCATGGCGCAGTACATCGACCAGGCCAGGTACCCGGTGCCACTCGCCGCGAAGGGACCCAAGGACTGGCAGCGGGTTGCCGCAACGGTCGATCGGCCGTTCGCCTCGAACTTCGGAGACGGGACGACGATCGAGGTGGCCACGCCCCGAATCCTTCCGGCGGTGGACGTCTCGGACATCGTGGAGGGCAACGGCTCGCTCTCCTTCCGGGTGGATCGCGTCGGAGTCCCCGTCGTCGTGAAGGAGTCGTATTTCCCGACGTGGCGGGCACTCGGCGCCGACGGTCCGTTCCGGCTCGCTCCGAACATGATGGTGGTGATCCCGACGGAGCGCACCGTGACCTTGCGCATCGAACGCGACGCTGCCGGGACCCTGGGCCTCACTCTCACCGCCCTGGGCGTGCTCTGGTTCTCGGTGTTGGCGATCCGAGCCCGGCGTTCCCGAAACCGCCGCTGACCGCTTCTCGCCGTCTGTCCCAGCGCAGAAAACCCAAGGTTGGGCAAGACCTAACCCGCACCTTCACCTTTCCGAATGCGGCGCTCCGTACCGTTGCTGCCATGGAACGGAAAAGGGCTTGGATCACTGCCGGTGTCGTCGCTGTCACCTTCACCACCTCAGCGTTGGCGGTGATGGCGAACACCGGTCTTCTCGCAATCTCGCCGAGCGATCGCAACGTGGGCCGGTTGACTCCGGTCGACATCACGCTGACCTCGACCCAGCCGTCGACCACGACGACGTCCAAACCCGGCGTGACCGTGCGCTACGAGGACGTGTACGTGACGCAGCCGGCCGACGGGAGCGCCCCGCAGCCCGATGCGACCCTGGCTCCCACCGCACTGTCGAAGACCGCCGGGCCCGCCGTGAAGCGCCACAGCGCGCCGGCGCCGGTCGAACACGAACTCGGAGAAACCCACGAAGGAGAAGGCGACGATGACTGAACGTGCCCCGAAGCCGCCGACCGCCCGGAAGGGTCGACGCCCGCACCCCGCCCGTAACGCCCGGCTCATCAGCACCGGTGCCGCCGCCAGCCTCACGCTCGGCGTGGTCGCCGCGCTCGCCATCGGCGATGCGTCCGCCGCATCGCGGGCCTCGGCCGAGATGGTTGTCGAGCAGTCCAGCACCGACCTCGCTCCGATCAGCACGTCGGCGACGCCAACGCCGGCGACGATCATGGTGATCCGGCGTATCCACTACCTGCCACCGGCCACCACCGTTGCGCCGGCCCCCCAGGCCGTGGCCGACGCCGTCGCCTTCTCGCCCCAGCCGGCCGTCCGCGCCAGCGTGGCGGCCGTGGCTCCTCGCAAGACGTCCACGGTCCGCCGCGCCGTGGTGAAGAAGCGCCAGGCGCCGACCCGACGCGCACGCCGCGCCACACGCGCCAGCTGAGCGGTCGGCCCGACGAAACGAACAGTGCGATGAACGCCGTCGTCACCTTCGCCGCCATGGGCACGACCGG
>JANMYF010000453.1:0-2032 GCA_031381685.1 Acidimicrobiia bacterium | reverse complement strand
CGGACAGCGGAGCCATCTTCAGTCCCGCGCCCGGTACCGCGCTCGCACGCCGGAACGCAGGGACGATGCTCTCCGTGAACAGCTCTATTGGTACAATCACCGTGAACGGTACGTACAGAAAGTCTTCGAATTTGCTGGCCTGTCGACTCATGAAGAGTTGTTGGGCATGCGAGAAATCCGCGATCCCTATCACGGGCAGCGATATCGGCTTGGAAAGCCCCGGAACGGAAACGCTGATTCGTTGTCCGGTCGTCAGACGGAGGGTGTGCGCGGTTTCCGAACTCACGATCACGCCGCTCGACCGGAAGGAGCCGCTCACGATGTCGATTGACGGATAGTGCTTCACGTAATCGGGGTCGGCGCCAACCAGGCGTACGCGGCCATCAAGAGGCACTCCCCCGGATGCGACCGCCCGCGGAGCAAGATCAATCATGTACAACTCATCAGCCCAGGCAATTCCCGGGATCTCTCGCAGCCGTTGCGCGAGTTGGCGAAGCGTCGGGGGTTGCGGAGTGTTCGCCCGGATACGGGTCACTTCCTCACGGCTCGAAACGGCACCTTCCAGCTGAAGGTCCTTTACGTCGACGTCGACGTTCGCCCGTGCCTCGTAGGTGATCGTCAGAGTTGACGCTGCGGGCTGTGTTCCGACGTTCAGCCCGGTACGCGCCAAACCCTGCGAAAGCGGGCTGCGGCCAGCAACATCGGCGATCCGGCGTCCGTTCACTGCAGTGCTGCCGTTCACGTAAGACAGCGGGGCCGGCGGCTCGTCGGCCACGACGACTTCGTGCGCGGCCTGCGCGGTCAGGTTGTGGACGCTCAACTCGATTGTGGCGCTTTGCCCGGCTTTCAATCGGTCGGGCGCCTTCACCTGTTCGGTCAACGCAATCCGGCGACCGAAGGGATCGGTGAGCACAACCTGCATGTCCAACGGCAGCGGAGCGATGGCGCGGGTGGTCATCGTGGCCGCAGAGGCGTTGATGAATACCAGCACGCCGGTCAACAGCCCGGTGCCTAGGGTGACACCAACCATTGAAGCGAGCGTGCGTCGTGGGTTGCGAAGCAACTCGCGAACAACGAGACGAAACACGCCACTAGCGATTCGGAGCTGGTTGGTCGCCTGCAGTTGCGGCAACAATCCGGCCTTGACTCAGCGCGATTCGACTGGCGAACCGTTCAGCAACGGACGGGTCGTGCGTCACGACGATGATCGTCGCTTTCGTTTCCTTCTGCTGGGCTAGGAGGAACTCGATCACATCGGCACTGCTGGCGGGATCCAGTGACCCCGTCGGCTCGTCAGCCAGGACGAACCGTGGATGGTGCACAAGGGCACGAGCGATCGCCACTCGTTGACGCTGGCCACCCGATAGCTGATCAGGCAGTTTGTGCAGGTGTTCGGAGAGACCGAGTCTTCGGAGCATCTCGGTGCACCGACTGAGGCCCCCGGCACTTCCGCTGAGCGCCATCTGCTGGGCGAGGTTTTCAACGGCGGTCAGATAGGGGATGAGGTTGTCGGACTGGAATATGAATCCGAAATCCGTACGTCGGATCCGCGCTCGAGCGCTCGCCGACATGTCGGCAAGCGGGTGCCCGCCCACCCTCACCTGTCCACTGTCAGGTACCTCAAGTGCACCGATTACTGCGAGCAGGGTCGACTTTCCGCTGCCACTGTGACCTGTCACCGCAACTGAGGTCCCTGCCTCGACCGTCAAGGACACACCGTCCAGAGCGACGACCGTCCCGGTCGCGGCTGCGTAGGACTTGGCGACTCGATCGAGAGTGATCTGTGACGACTCGTTCACGATGCCGTCAACTCATTGTCCATCAGGGTGAAGCGCCTCTTGGCGTAGCCGGCCATCTGAATGTCATGAGTGACATAGAGCAAGGTGGCACGGTGGTCGATCGAACGTTTGACAATGACGTCCATTGTCTCCCGGGCCGTCGCTGGATCCAGTTCCCCGGTTGCTTCGTCGGCGAGGATCAGTTCGGGCTTGGAGGCAAGTGCCATAGCCACGGCGACACGGACCGCTTCTCC
>JANMYF010000448.1:0-3207 GCA_031381685.1 Acidimicrobiia bacterium | reverse complement strand
CGAGAAGCTCTGAACGTGCGAACTCGACGTGCACTTCGGGGACTTCCCGATTCGACGTCGACACCCTCGCCGCGTGATTCCGCTTCGAAGCAAGATCCCTCGAGAGCTCCGTGGCGGGTGGAAGGAACGCCGTCGCCGGCGTCCGACGCGAAGCCGCACAAGTCCCCCAACGGCGGGCTCCCCCGGTGGGTCACCTGGATCGCCGGCGCACTGCTCCTCAACTGGATCCTCGCATCGGTGTTCACCCGTCCGACGCCGGCGACGACGATCACCTACAGCAGCTTCGTCCAACAGCTTTCGTCCGGCAACGTCTCGACGATCAGCGCCAAGGGCGACTCCATCACCGGCAAGCTGCGCAAAGCAATAACTGTGAAATCGAAGAACACGACGACCTTCGCGACGGAGCGGCCGGCGTTCGCCGACGACGGCCTTCTCGCCACCCTTCAGGCGAAAGACGTGGTGGTCAGCGCCAAGCCACTGGTGTCGGACTCACCGCTGTGGGCCACGCTGTTGGTGAACTTCGGCCCGACCCTGCTCATCGTCGGGCTCGTCGTCATCGGGACACGATCGATGCGCAAATCCGGGGGTCTCGGCGGAATTGGCGGAATTGGCCGATCCAAGGCCATTCGCGGCGATGAACTGGGGACGACACGCGTCACGTTCGCCGATGTTGCGGGGATCGACGAGGTGGAAGAACAACTCTCAGAAATCGTCGAGATGCTCCGCAACCCGGCGAAGTATCACAACGTGGGCGCTCGACTCCCGCACGGAGTGCTGTTGTCCGGGCCCCCCGGCACCGGCAAGACACTGCTCGCCCGCGCCGTGGCCGGCGAAGCCGGAGTTCCCTTCTTCTCCGTTTCCGCAGCGGAGTTCATCGAGATGATCGTGGGTGTGGGCGCCAGCCGCGTACGCGATCTTTTCGATCAGGCCAAGAAGGTGGCGCCATCGATGATCTTCATCGACGAACTCGACGCCATCGGTCGAGCGCGAGGCGGTGGGGCGAGCTTCGGCGGCGTAGACGAACGAGAACAGACCCTGAACCAGATCCTCACCGAGATGGACGGATTCGCCCAGACCGACGGAGTCGTCGTCATCGCTGCGACGAATCGGGCCGATGTCCTCGACCCAGCCCTGCTTCGGCCTGGCCGATTCGACCGTCGCATTGTGGTGAACCCGCCCGACCTGGCGGGGCGCAAAGCAATCCTCGAGATTCACGCTCGCGGAGTACCCCTCAACGACGACGTGTCGCTCGCTCAGGTGGCCGCAACCACTCCGGGCATGGTGGGCGCCGACTTGAAGAACCTGGTGAACGAGGCCGCCTTACTGGCAGCCAAGAGCAACCGCGATCGACTCGTGCCGACGGACTTCTCCCAGTCGTTGGAGAAGATCATCCTGGGGGCCGAACGCCACATCACCATTTCGCCGAGCGATCGTGAGCGGACGGCGTACCACGAGAGCGGTCATGCCCTGCTCGGGATGTTGCTGCCGGGCGCTGACCCCGTCCGCAAGATCTCGATCATCCCGCGCGGCAACGCCCTCGGCGTGACCTTTCAGACGCCGGACACCGATCGCTATGGCTACGACGCCGAGTATCTCCGCGGCCGCATCACGGGCGCCCTCGGCGGCCGCGCCGCCGAGCAACTTGTCTACGGAGCGGTGACCACGGGGGCGGAGTCCGACCTCGAGCAGTGCACCTCGATCGCCCGCCAGATGGTTGGTCGGTGGGGCATGTCCGATGCGATTGGACCGGTATCCGTCCTTCCGGCAGCCGACGGGCAGATGCGATTTCCCGGCGATCCGCGATCAGCTTCCGACGCGAGCCTCGAACTTGTCGATGTGGAAGTGCGTGCCCTAATTGACCGCTGTTATGCCGACGCGCTCCGTCGCCTGACCGAACACCGTTCGCAACTTGATCAACTGGCCGAGGCGCTACTCGCCGCAGAGACCCTCGACGAGGCGGCCGCCTATGCAGCTGCCGGAATGTCCGTTCACCGGGAGCCGCCCGAAGGACGCTGAGGCCATGAAGATCCCCGGATAGCCGGACTTTGCCGGTGCCGCAGACGACCACCCGCGAAGTCTTGGAAAGTGTGAGCCGCTAAACACCAGGATCGGCAGTGAGCCAGCTTCGGTAGTGCGCCGCACTGGCGTCACCGAACGCTGAGGAATCGAAGTTCGCGAGCTGCAGGGCGGCGCGCAGGGACGATCGCAGAACGTCCAGAGCGATGAGTTGCGCTCGTGGCGCGAGGGTGAAGAACGCTGCGGTGACATCGGCGCTCTCGTCGAGCAGCGCCTGCCCGAACCACCTCAGCGACGCGTCGAGCAATGCATTCGTCGATGAGCTTGCGAGTGGAGGTGCCACGGTGACCACGGACTCCGACATGCCTGCTCCTCGTGAGAGTGGTGGGACGACTGGGTTCCCGTTACCCGGACGACGGCAGGATCAAACGGCGAGCCAGAGATTGCACCGCCGGTTCCCGCGTTACTGCGACAAAAGGCCGGCGACCACGTTGATCGTGACTGCGACGATCACGGCGCCGAAGACGTAGGACAGAACGGCGTGCCGCAGCACGGTTCGGCGAATCACGCGGTTCGTGATCCGGGAGTCCGACACCTGGAACGTCATGCCGACCGTGAAGGCAAGATAGGCGAAGTCGAGATAGGCCGGTCGTTCCTCGTCGCCGAAGTCGATGCCGCCTCGACCTGCGTCGGAGTAGAACTCGTGCGCGTAACGCAACATGAAGACGGAATGGACGACGGTCCACGAGAGCGCCACAACCACGACGCTCAGCGAGGTCAGCACAACCTCACGCCAGCCGGTGAGCCTGGCCGCCCTCACGAGCCCGAAGACCACACCACCAAGGCTCATGAGCGACGATGCCACGAGCAGTGCACCGGCCTCAGCCCTCGTGTCGTCCTCCGCCGTCGCCGCCTCACCCGTGGCGTCAGCCGAGCATCCGATGACATACGACCACGTCATCGTCAGGAACGTCCCTGCCGAGGTGGCCCATCCGCCCAAGATCGCAAAGGGCACAGAGCGCAACATGGCGCCGACGCCGGCTCCGATCAGGAGACCGGACCCGAGTGACAACAGCGCGCGAGCGCGGGGTGCGGCCTGGGGGGGCGGGCCCCCCCCGCGCCACCGACGGCGGCAGTTGAAACCCCCCGCGGCTACTAAAGGCGCCCATGGGCGGGGGGGCGGGGCGAAGC
>JANMYF010000441.1:0-1945 GCA_031381685.1 Acidimicrobiia bacterium | reverse complement strand
CGAGAAGGAAAAGCTCCGTGATCCGATCACCAACGAGGAGATCGAACCAGACGAAAAGTTGATGCGCGGCATCGAGGACATGGTCGGTGTCTCGGAGAACGCGAAGGACGCGTTCCGCTCCGGCGTGCTGATGCGCATCGGCATGTGGCTGCGCAAGGGCCGGCCGCTGTCTTACCGTTCCGATGACCAACTCGGCCGGGCGATCGAGAGCTACCTGTTCGAAGAGATGAAGGACATCGTCCGCATCACCGTTTCGAAGCGCAGCCCCGACCAACAGCACGCTGAGCGGCTCAACGAGGTCATCCGGGTGCTCTGCCAGGACCGCAACTACTGCGCAGTGTGCTCGAGCGCGCTGCTCGACTACGTGGGTGCGCTCCTCAATCGCTGAGGACGCCACTCCACTTCCCTCCCACCCGCGATACTACGTACACAGAGAATTTCGAGGACACCATGACGGTCCTACGCGATCCCGGCATCTTCCACGACGAAGGGAGCCGTGACGCGCGACGCCATCACGACCGGGTGCACAAGCAGATCGCCGAGCAACTGAAGAGCCAGATCGGCGAAGAGAAGCTCATCACCGCCGGTCCCGACCGACGCATCCGCGTCCCGGTCAAAGGGACGAAGGATTGGCGGTTCATCTTCGACCGCGGAAAGGCCGACGGAGTGGGCCAGAGTGGCGACGGCAAGCCCGGCGACGTGTTCGATCTCGGCGGCGGCAAGCCCGGCAAGAACGCCGGCGAGGGCAAGGCGTCGAGTGACCCCGGCTCCGTCGAGTACGAAGTCGAGCTCGACATGGACGAGGTCGAACAGCACCTGTTCGAACAGCTCGGACTTCCTCGTCTCGCCCCGCGGGCACGGGAACAGATGGAGACCGACTCGATCTTCTGGGATGACCGGGCCCGCAAAGGCCCGATCCTCGACAAGAAGGCGACGATGCGCGTGAACTTCCGCCGCAACGCGTCACGGGGTCATGCGCGGATCGGCGACTTCGAGCGTGACGACATCCGCTACCTCACCTATCGAGAGAGCCGTCGTCCGAAGTCGCAGGCCGTCGTGTTCCTGCTCATGGACGTGTCGGGGTCGATGGGCACCTTCGAGAAGCGGGTGTCGCGCCTGTTCTTCTGGTGGGCGACGCGTTTTCTCCGCCGCCGCTACTCGACGATCGAGCTCGTGTTCATCGCTCACCACACCGAAGCCACAGAGTGCGACGAGGAGCAGTTCTTCACACGGGTCGAGTCGGGCGGTACGAGGTGTTCATCGGCCTACGAGCTGGCGCTGTCCATCCAGCGGACGCGCTTCCCGTTGAACGAATGGAACGTCTACATCGCTCACTGCTCCGACGGCGACAACTGGGCCGACGACAACCCGCGTCTTCTCGAACTCGTGGCCGAGGCGTCGACGATCGCCAACCTGATCGGCTACGTGCAGATCGACCGGGCCCAGCGCTACCCGTGGGGCGGCGAGCACATCTACGGCCTGCTCAGCAAAGCCAAGATCGACGGTCTCGAAACGGCGCGGGTGTCGAAGGACGAGGACATCTGGCAGGCCCTCAAGACCATCTTCTCCCCTGCTCCGGAGGAGGTGCTGAGCGCATGATCGGATGCTGTGCCGCACTCGACGTCCGCACCCCGGACACGGACGCCTTCGCCCTGGCCGTTTCGGAGATCGCCGAGCGGTCCACGAAGGCGTATGGTCTCGACGACCTGCAGCGCCTCGACGACGAGTGCCGGGCCCTTGCGGCGGCGCTCGGCCTCGACGTGCCCGAGGTGGTGTTCCACTTCGCCCCGGCGGAGCGGATCTACGACATCGCCGCCCGCGGTCTGCCCGGGCGGTACTCACATTGGCGCTTCGGGCGTGACTACGAACAGATGAAGCTGAGCCACGACCATGGACGCTCGCGGATCTACGAGCTCGTGCTCAACACCGAGCCGTACCAGGCGTA
>JANMYF010000393.1:0-8799 GCA_031381685.1 Acidimicrobiia bacterium | reverse complement strand
GCACTACTTGTTTGGCGCTCTACAAAAGCAGAGCTAACCGCACTTGCTTTTAGCTTCCTCTGTCTCGTTTTCAAGGAACTGCATTCGCTCATATCGACCGTGTAGGCCTCAGCGGAGCGGGCTTCATGTCTAGCACACCTTTCGGCGTCCGGAACCCGGTTTCCCAAGTTTCGTTGGCCAGGTCGATCCGTCAGACTCGAGGTCGTCGGGTTCGTTTGGCCGTGCGAAGCGAGGGAGAATGTTAGACGAACAGTAATCGACTGTCAAGGAAATCTTTCAGGTTCTACGATTTCCATCGTGAACGACTTCCTCGACGAACTTCAGTGGCGCGGTCTACTGCACCAGGCCAGCGATCTCGAAGGGCTGCGAGAGCACCTCCGCGAACATTCGAGGAAAGCATACGTCGGTCTGGACCCGAGCGCTCCCAGCCTCACCATTGGCAACCTCGTCACCCTCGTGCTCCTCGCCCACTTCCGCCGTGCCGGCCATGAGCCCGTCGTCGTCGCCGGTGGCGGGACCGGCCTCATCGGCGATCCGGGCGGCAAGAGTGTCGAACGTCCGCTGCTCACTTCGGACGAGGTGCGGGCCAACATTGCCGCGCAGATGTCGATCTACGAACGCCTCTTCGGCGATGCGCTCGTCGTGAACAACGCCGACTGGCTCGCCGGCCTCGGGTTCATCGAGGTCCTCCGCGATGTCGGCAAGCACTTCTCCGTCAACGAGATGGTCAAACGCGATTCCGTCCGCAATCGCATGGAGGGTGACGGCATCACGTACACCGAGTTCTCCTACGTACTGCTCCAGGCCTACGACTTCGCCCATCTCTACGCGACGCATGGCGTGACCCTGCAGATGGGTGGTTCGGACCAGTGGGGCAACATCGTGTCGGGCGTCGATCTCGTGCGGCGACTGCATGGCGGCACCGCGTTCGCACTCACCTGCCCGCTGCTCCTCAAGGCCGACGGCACCAAGTTCGGCAAGAGCGAGAGCGGCGCAGTGTGGCTCACGGCCGACCGGACGTCGCCGTACCAGTTCCATCAGTTCTGGCTCAACGCGGGCGACGCCGACGTCATCCGCTTCCTGAAGATCTTCACCTTCCGCACGCGTGAGGAGATCGCCGAGCTCGAGGAGGCTCTGGCCGAGGCCCCCGGAGATCGTGCGGCCCAGCGGGCTCTCGCCGACGACGTCACCACCCTCGTGCACGGCGCCGACGCCTGTGCGCGGGCGCAGGCCATCGCCCGGGCGCTGTTCACCGGTGACGTCCGCAGTCTCGACGCCGCCACGCTTGCCGAGGCGCTTCCGGGGATGCCATCCACGGGCTTCCCAGGGTCCGTTCCGGGCGAGACGGACCTCATCGACGTGCTCGTGACCACCGGGCTGGCCCAGAGCCGCCGTCAAGCCCGGGAGTTCCTCGACAACGGATCGATCTCCGTCAACGGCGACAAGGTCGGCCCCGACCGTCAACTGTCGGTTACGGACATGCTGCCGGGCCACGTGATCTTGCTGCGTCGCGGCAAGAAATTTTGGCACGCGACGCTCTGGGGCTGACGGAGGCAAGCTCCGGGCGGTGCGGCCCCGGCGAGGCAGAAGAGGACGTCAGCAGGGTCCGCCGGAGCGGGCAATGCCGTCACGGTCGAGCCATCCGACGACATCGACGGTGAGCTGCGCACCATTGGCGCTCACGTAGAACGCCGTTCGAGCGTCGGCACCCACCGGTACCAGGTACAGCGCCGAACCCGTCTGTCCGGCCACCAGGTTGATGGCCAGCGACGGTGTCTGCCCACCGGTCGGCACCACCGTCAGGTCGAGGGGGCCCGAGACCTGGGTTGCGCCCACGGCGAGTATGACGCCGGTCGGAGTTTGTGCTCCGCCGATAGCCGGCGGAACCTTGGCGATGCCGGTCGTCGGGATGTCGAACGGACGAGCAGCGGTGACCAGGTCCTTCAGGCCGCCCAGACCGCTCACGGTGTCCAGGACCCGGCAGGGTTCGAGGACGACCGCGGACGGTTCCGTTGCCGCGCCGGGTGCGCTGATGACCCATCCGACGACGGAGATGGCGAGCCCGGCCGGACCTGCGGTGGTCGTGACCCGCACGAGACCGTTCGACCCGACGGGAACGGCGACGCGTGACACCGTGGTGGCGCCGGCCACGAAGCCCACCGTGGCACCGACGACGGAGCGGGCGTAGTCCGGGGCAACCGGGTTGACCGAGATCGTTCCGGCCTGCGCCGGGTTGGCCGCCGTGACGTCGAGGATGACCGTGCCGCTGCCGGATGCGGCGAGACCGACGGCACCACGGACGTCGGCTTCGACCTTGCCGCCGGCGGCGAGTTTGGCCACCTCCGCCGCACCGAGGTCGATCACCCGTCCGGCGCCGGGGATGAACACCGTGGCCTTGGCCGGGGGCTTGGCCGCCGCACCGGCGATCGTGGTGGTCGAGGCGCCAGGCTTGGCGGTCGTCGTGGAGGCGGATGCGGGAGACGTCTCGATCGTGGTCGTGGTCGCCCTCGCCGTGGCCGAACCGCTCGACGTGTCGGACCTCTTTGTCGTTGTCGTCGCCGACGACTTCTTCTTCTTTGTCGTCGTCGTGGTCGCCGACGACTTCTTCTTGGTCGTTTTCGTGGCCGCGTCCGACGGCGCCGGTGACGACGCCAGCAACGCGACGATGAGCACGCCGGCGAGGCCGACCGCTCCGGTGCGCAATGCGTTCGAGGATGAGGTGCCGAACCCGGGGAAGTTCATGCGGTTCACGATACCGGACGGGCCATGTCGGTCGGAGTTGTTCGCATTCATCCCCCACGAACGTCGCTGGTCAGACCCCGATCGCCGCCGGATCGCTGACGAAGAAGCGCCACAGACGGTCCCGGGCGACCGAGATCCCGATGCGGGGAGCCGCCGACCACTCGAGCGTCCGGTTCATCGGTGTTCCGATGAGCCTGACCGGCGCATCCGCGCGCAGCAGGTCGACACCGCTGTGGCTGAGATCAATGCCGAGGGCGGCGGTCAGCTTGCCCGGCCCGTTCGTCAGTGAGGCACGCGAGGTCGCCTTCGGACGCCTCTCGCGCATCAGCGACTCGCCCCGGGTCGCCACTCCCCCGCGCAACAGGACCGCCTCACCCTCACCGACCTGACCGGTCACGACGTTGATGCACCAGTGGATGCCGTAGCTCAGGTACACGTACGACCGACCGGGCGGCCCGAACATCACGGCGTTGCGCGGCGTGCGGCCCCGGAACGAGTGCGAGGCGGGATCGGTCTGGACGTAGGCCTCGACCTCGGTGATCACGACGGAGCACGGGCCGACACGGAGTTCGGCACCCAGCAGGTCCGGGGCCACGTCCACCGCCGATCGGGCGAAGAATGACCGGGTCAACCGCGTGGTGCGCGCCATCGGTCGTGACGTCCGCGTCTCGGACCGTCCGTTGGCTTCAGCCGGCGACGAGCCGCAGCCGGACGCGGCCCAGCGCATCGCCGAAGCGCTTCATCTGCTCAGCCACCGGGCCGGGACCGCCACCGCCCGGGCTCGATCGACGCAGCACGGACACACCCGGTTCGAGGAGCGCCACCGCCTTGGGGCCCAACGCGGGGTGGTTCTCGACCAGTTCGCCGAAGTCGACATGGCGGTCGACGGCGTTGCGCACGAGCGAGCCGACGACGGCGTGGGCTTCGCGGAACGGCATGCCGTTCTCCACAAGGTGCTCCGCGAGATCGGTGGCCGCGACGAAGGGCGTGTCGGCGGCGGCCTGCATGACGGAAACGTTGAACGTGAGCGAGCGGATCAGGCCGGTCATCGCCCGGCACGCCAGCTTGATGCGGTCGAGCGCGTCGAACAGCGGCTCCTTGTCACCCTGGAGATCACGGTTGTACGCCAGGGGCAGGCCCTTCAGGGTCGCCAATACCCCGGTGAGGTTGCCGATGAGGCGGCCTGCGGTGCCACGGGCCAGCTCGGCGATGTCCGGGTTCTTCTTCTGCGGCATCATCGACGAACCGGTGGAATACGCGTCGGAAAGCTTGGCGAAGCCGAACTCCTCCGTGGTCCACAGCACGATTTCCTCACCGAGACGCGAGAGGTGGATACCGAGCAGGGAGATGCCGAACAGGATCTCGGCGACGAAGTCGCGGTCACCGACGGCGTCGAGGGAGTTCTCGAACCGTCCGGCGAAACCGAGTTCGGCGGCCGTCCAGTCCGGGTCGAGCGGTAAGGATGATCCGGCGAGCGCTCCGGCGCCGAGTGGAGACACGTCGAGACGGTCACGGGCATCGAAGAGCCGGTCGACGTCGCGCGCCAGCGCCCAGCCGTGGGCAAGCAGATGATGGGCAAGCAGCACCGGCTGGGCACGCTGCAAGTGGGTGTAGCCGGGCAGGTAGGCGTCGCCGGATTCCACCGCTCGGGCGAGGAGCGTCTCCTGCAGAACGATGACGCGCGAGATCAGGTCGAGCACTTCACGCTTGGCGAACAGACGGAGGTCGGTGGCGACCTGGTCGTTGCGACTCCGCCCGGTGTGGAGTTTTCCGCCGATCGGGCCGATGATCTCGGTGAGCCGGCGTTCGACGGCGGTATGGACGTCCTCGTCGCTTGCAACGAACACGAAGCGACCCTCGGCCAGCTCGATGCCGACGGCGTCAAGTCCTTCGACGATGGCCTCGACCTCCTCAGGGGCGAGGATGCCGACGTGCCCGAGCATCTTCACGTGCGCTCGTGAGCCGACCAGATCGTCGGGCCACATGCGTTGATCGAACGACAGACTCTCCGTGAACGCCAGCAGCTCAGCTGCCGGGCCCTCATCAAATCGTCCGTGCCACAGCGTGTTCCCGGTACTCACACCAGTGAGGTTAGACAGCCAACACACCCCCACCGCCGACAAAATCGCGTAGCCCCGAAACTGCCCGCAGCCCACCGACCGGCATCCGGCGCTCTACCGAGCGAACCCCGGCCCCAGGACCAAGCCGGCCGGCGTGGAGGGGTGGCGCCGATGGGCCCCCGCCCCGAGGAACGCAGACCCGGCGACGAAGGAGCACGGGCGAGTACCGCAGCGGGTGGGGAGGATCGGTGACAGGACCCCGCAACGCCGGCCGGAGCACAGCACGACACGGGACCGCCGGCACCGGTCGGAGGATGGCGAGTTTTCGCCCCGGGGGATGCAGGCCCGGCCACTACGCTCGGCGCCCTATGTCGAAGGTCTTGATGTCACTGCCGGTGGGCGAACGGGTCGGAATCGCGTTCTCGGGAGGGCTGGACACCTCGGCCGCCGTTGCGTGGATGCGGGAGAAGGGTGCGATCCCCTACACCTACACCGCCGATCTGGGCCAGCCCGACGAGCCGGATCTCGACGACGTCCTGCGGCGCGCATCGGTCTACGGCGCCGAGGCGGCTCGCCTTGTCGACTGCCGAGAGGACCTGGTCAAGGAGGGCCTGGTCGCCCTGCAGTGCGGCGCGTTCCATATCACGACCGCCGGCAAGACGTACTTCAACACGACGCCGCTCGGCCGCGCCGTGACCGGCACGCTGCTGGTCGGGGCGATGAAGGAGGACGGCGTCGACGTGTGGGGCGACGGATCGACCTACAAGGGCAACGACATCGAGCGCTTCTACCGCTATGGGCTCATCGTGAACCCGAACCTGCGTATCTACAAGCCTTGGCTCGACCAGGCCTTCGTCGACGAGCTCGGCGGCCGCAAGGAGATGAGCGAATGGCTCCTCGCCCGCGGGCTGCCCTATCGGTCGTCGGTTGAGAAGGCGTACTCCACCGACGCCAACATCTGGGGGGCGACGCACGAGGCAAAGGACCTCGAGCTGCTCTCCACCGGCATCGACATCGTCGACCCGATCATGGGCGTCAAGCACGTCGATCCCTCTGTACACATAGCTTCGGAGATCGTCACGATCGAGTTCGAGAACGGTTGGCCGGTCGCCCTCAACGGCACGTCCTACTCCGATCGGGTCGCACTGGTCACCGAGGCGAACCGCATCGGCGGACGCCATGGACTCGGCATGAGCGACCAGATCGAGAACCGCATCATCGAGGCCAAGAGCCGTGGCATCTACGAAGCGCCCGGTATGGCCTTGCTGTTCATCGCCTACGAGCGGCTCGTCTCGGGCATCCACAACGAAGCGACGATCGAGAACTACAAGGTCCTCGGCCGACGCCTGGGTCGGCTGATGTACGAAGGACGCTGGTTCGACCCGCAGTCGCTCATGCTGCGCGAGCCGTTGCAGAAGTGGGTCGGCTCGGCGATCACAGGCAGCGTCACCCTGCAACTCCGCCGCGGCGACGACTACACCATCCTCGACACCACGAGCCCGAACCTGACGTATGCGCCGGAACGCCTTTCGATGGAGTCGGGCGCCGGCGAGTTCACGCCAATGGACCGCATCGGCCAGTTGACGATGCGCAATCTCGACATCCGCGACACACGCGACAAGCTCGGTGTCTACATGCGCTCCGGAGCGCTCTCCACCGGAAGCGGCCTCGGCATGCTGGCCATTGACGTCCCGACCGATCCCACTGAAACCACCGACTAGTCGATCAGCCGACGGTCCGGGGTCGCCGACCTCAGAGGCCGGCGAGCACGCGCATGCGATCGGCAACCTTGCGGCCCGGCCAGGCCTCGGCACAGACCACGAGAATCGTGTCGTCACCGGCGACCGTGCCGATGATCTCTTCCAGACCCGCACGGTCGAGCGCGCTCGCAACCACGTGGGCCGAACCGGGAGGCGTACGGAGGATCACCAGGTTCACCGAAGACGAGACGTCGACGACCCAGTCGCCGAAGACCCGGCGGAGGTTGTCCTCGGGAGCGATCTGATCGCTCGGCAGTTCAGGTATGGCGTACACGAGCTCGCCACCGGGAACCCGCACCTTCACCGCCCCCATATCCTCGAGGTCACGGGACACGGTGGCCTGGGTGGCAACAACCCCGTCGTCGGCGAGCAGCTCCACCAGCCGGAGCTGACTTCCGACCGCGTGCTGTTCGAGGATCCGGGCAATCCGATGCTGTCGCTGCGGTTTGGAGAGCCGGCCCGGTTCGCGATCGGACTGCCGATCAGCGCCGAGCCGCTCACTGGACGGCCGTGTACCGGTCGGACGTTCCGGCGTCCGCTTCTCGGCGACGAGGGCGCGGCTCTGCTTCGGCTGTTTCGGTCTGATCGCGGTCATCGGATCGATCCCTGTTCGTGAAGCCATCGGAGCAACCCGCGGAACGTGTGGAGTCGGTTGTGGGCCTGGGGCCAGATCAAGCTCGCCGAAGAGTCGAGCACTTCCGACGTGACTTCTTGCTCGCGGTGCGCCGGAAGACAATGGAGGAAGTTCGCCGACGGGGCCGCGGCGGACATCAACGCCGAGTCGACCCGGAAGCCTTCGAAAGCACGGGCTCGCACTTCCTTCTCCGACTCCTGCCCCATGGAGTACCACGCATCGGTCGAGACGATGTCAGCACCGGCCACGCAGTCGACCGGCCGACGGTGAACCGACACAGCGTCGGACGAGGGGGCGAACGTCCGGAGGAAGTCGAGTTCCGCTTCCGAAGGTCCGTAACCAGCCGGACAGCTGAAGCGAACGCAAGCGCCGAGCTTCAACGCGCCGACCGCAAGCGAGTGGGCCACGTTCGAGTAGTCGCCGACCCACGCGATCACCGCACCCTTGATCGGGCGGGCATGGCGCCGGATCGTCTGCAGGTCAGCCAGCGTCTGAACTGGATGCCCGACATCGGAGAGGAGGTTGACGATCGGGACTTCGGCCACCGTCGCCATGCGTTCGAGCACCCGATGGTCGAACACCCGGGCAGCGATCACGCTGTAGTAGCCCTGCAGAGTCCGGGTGACGTCCTCCACGCTCTCGCGAACGTCGAAGTCGACTTCTCCTTTCGAAATGAAGGCCGGGTAACCGCCGAGGTGCACGACGGCCATCTCGGCCGAATTCCGCGTACGGGCCGACGGCTTCTCGAAGATCAGGGCCACGCCCTTCCCGTCGAGCACCGGAGCCCGCGGGGCATCGGCGCAGTCGAGTATGGCCGTCAGCTCATCAGCCCGGAAGTCGGCGATCTCGAGGAAATGACGAGGCCTCATGCGTCGCCACCGCGGACGTCGGCAAGGCATCTCGCAAAGATCGCCACTCCCTCATCGAGATGCTCGCCGGAGAGCGTCAGCGGGGGTGCGATGCGAATTGCCGACGGGGTCACGGCATTGGCCACGAGGCCGCTTGCCATCAGAGCCGCATTGAGGTCGGCTGCGAGCGGCTGCCCCAGCTCGACGGCGAGCAGCATCCCGAGGCCGCGCACCTCGGCCACACCGGGAATCGCCGCCAGCTCCGCGCGCAATCGCTCACCCGTCGCCGCCGCCCGCGACGGAATGGCGTCGCGCTCCATGATCTCGAGAACCTTCTTCGCTGCGCTCGCCGCGAGCGGCTGGCCGCTGTAGGTCGACCCGTGATCGCCCGGCTTGAATGCCGAGGACACCTCGCGGGAAGCCCAGCATGCCCCGATCGGCATGCCGTTACCGAGCGCTTTGGCGAGCGTGACGACATCGGGACGGGCGTCGCGGCCGAGGAAGTGCTCGAACCCGAACCATTTGCCCGTGCGCCCGAACCCGGTCTGGATCTCGTCGACCATGAAGAGAAGGCCCCGTTCCGTGCAAAGACGACGCACGTCGGCGAAGTACCCCGCCGGTGCGGGCACCACGCCACCTTCACCCTGCACCGGTTCGATCATGACGGCCACGGTCGACGGGTCGATCATCCGCTCGATGTCCGCGACATCGGCCCACGCGGCGTGGCGGAACCCCTCCGGCAGAGGCTGGAACGC
>JANMYF010000364.1:0-34953 GCA_031381685.1 Acidimicrobiia bacterium | reverse complement strand
TTGGTCGGCCTGATCGAACGACAACACCCCGGCGAGCAGTGCCTCACGGACCGCCGGGGTGTCGCGTAGACCATGGGCTTGTTGGAGGAGCATGACGGCGTTGGCATGGGTGGTGCGCAACCGGTGCCGTAGCCATGCGGTGTGGGCACCGTCGACGAGGTGGGCGTCGGCGCGGTCCCAGCAGATGATGGCGTCGAGCACGTTTAGCCGACCGATCTGCAGTGAATGCCACAGGTCCTGCACCACGTCACGGTGATCGGCTGGGCGGAACTCGGCGGCCGGATCGAAACCCGACGTGAGCATGTCGATATCCGCTTCGGTGAGAAACCATTCGGTCTCATCGCAGACATCGGACGGGTGCATGCAGCTCAAGTAACAAACATATGTACGCACTTTGCACAGAAGCGTGAAACAGGAGGGTTTCCGGCGGTCCTGAGCGCTGCCAGGGTAGGAGTGGGCGTGCACTCTGACTCCCCGCCGAGTACCAGCCATCGCCTCAGTCCGCGCCGCCGGCGGCCATCCCCGTGGTCTGGCGGAGCGGGAGCTCGGGAAGGCGCAACGCAAGGACCAACGCGACAATCGCTACGGGTGTTGCGATGAGGAACACCCGGCCGGTTCCGGCGGTGACGGACTGCACGACGCCATTGCGGATCGGCTCGGCCAACGCCTTGATCGCCGCCGGTTCGCGTATCAGCGACGATGCGGTCCGTCCCGCCGGCAGAGAGCCCGCAGGAACGCGGTCGCGGAGCTCCTGCTTGACGACCGTGGCGAACAGCGTGCCGTAGATCGCCAGCCCGAGGGATCCGCCGAGCGTTCTGATCGCCGTGAGCGTGGCCGTGCTGATCCCGATCTCGCGGGGGTCGATGGCGTTCTGCACGGCGATGCTGGTGGTCGTGAACGTCGAGCCATTTCCGATGCCGATGAACAGCATCGGTACGGCCAGCCACCAGAAGCCCGAGGTCGACGTGATCTGCGAGAACGACGCGACCCCGATGATCGCCAACCCGAGACCTATCACGGGGATGATCTTGTAGCGGCCCGTGGCCGAGATCAGCCGACCACCGTAGGCCGACCCCATCATCACGCCGATCATCAGGGGCACGAGGTAGAGGCCGGCGCGTGTGGGGCTGACGAAGTTGGCGTCCTGGAACTGCAGCGGCAGGAACGCGCCCGCCCCGTAGGCCAGGGTTCCGGCGCAGAAGCCCATGGAGCTGGCGATGACGAACACCCGGTTCTTGAAGAGATGGAGCGGGATGATCGGTTCGGGGGTGCGCGACTCCTGGGTGAGGAACGCCACCAACAGCACCGCGGCCGCCACCAGGAGGGTGAGCACCGTCGGCTTCGTCCATCCGTCACGACCCTGCTCCAACGCGAGGATCAGCGACCCGAGGCATCCGGAGAGCAACGCTGCGCCGAGGAAGTCGATACGTGTCTCGCGGCGTCGGAACGGCACCTTGAGCGTCGCCGAGATGGCAAGGAACGCGACCGCTCCGACGGGCAGGTTGACGAGGAAGATCCACTCCCACGCGAAGTGCGAGATCATCCACCCGCCGAGTAATGGGCCGACGACGGCGGAGGCGGCGAAGACGCCGGTGTAGAGCCCCATGTAGCGCCCGCGGTCGCGGGGCGACACCAGGTCGCCGAGGATGGCGAACGTGAGCGCCTGGATGCCGCCGCCGCCGAGTCCCTGCACACCTCGGGACAGGATGAGTTGCGTCATGTTCCGCGACACCCCGCACAGGAGCGACCCGGCGACGAAGATGCCGATGGCCGAAAGCACCACGCGCCGTCGGCCGAAGAGGTCGCCGAGCTTGCCGAGGATGGGCGTGGCGATGGTCCCGGTGAGGATGTAGGCGGTCCCGACCCAGGCGTAGCTGGAGAACCCGTTGAGCTTTCCGGCGATCGTCGGCAGTGCGGTGTTGACGATGGTGCCGTCGAGCGCCGCCAGCACGGTGCCGAGCATCAACGATCCGAGGATGACCCACAGTTGCTTCTTGCTCAACTCGGTGGGGGACTCGGCGACCGGGGCCTCGTTCATGGGTGTGATTCGACTCGGCGAGCCACCACAACGCCAATCGGGAAACTGTCGAGTCGTGAACGGAACCGAGCTAGCCCTTCGACGCTGGGCTGCGGAGGTAGATCATCCAGTAGGCGAGGCCGACCAATACGGACCCTCCGACCATGTTCCCCAGAGTGACCGGCACGAGGTTGGCGCTGAGGAACCGACCCCACGTGAGCTTGGGGTAGTTCGCCGGGGTTGTCCCGATCTGCGTCCAGAACTGTTGCGGAGCGTTCGCCTTGATGAACAACGCGTGGGGAATGAAGTACATGTTCGCCACCGAATGCTCGAAGCCGGCCGCGACGAACGCGGTGATGGGAAACACGATGCACGTCACCTTGTCGATGACAGAACGTGCGCTCAGGCACAGCCATACGGCGAGGCAGACGAGCACGTTGGCGCAGATGCCCAGCAACACTGCCGGCCAGAACCTCAGTGCCACCTTGCCGGCGGCGATGTCGAGCGCGCGTCGGCCCACCTCGCCCCCTCTCCCCGGTACTGGCCGGACTGCTGCACGACCCACGCCATGGCCACGGCGGCGACGAGATTCCCGACGTAGACAACCGCCCAGTTGCGGAGCACGGCCCGCGTGCGGATGCGTCGGCTCGCCCAGGCCATCACGATCAGGCTGTTCCCGGTGAACAGTTCTGCGCCGCCGACGCTCACGAGGATGAGGCCGAGTGAGAACGCCAGGGCGGCGATCAACCGGGCGACGCCGAATGACAGGCCCGGTCCGGCCGACACCGTGGTGGCGAACACCGCGCCGAGGCTGATGAACACCCCGGCCATTCCGGCGAGGAACGCCATCTGCAGGAGCGGCAGTGCCGCCTTGGCGACACCCACATCTTCGGCCCGCCTCGCCATCTCCCGGGGCAGCAAAGCGTCGAGCGTCGGTGTCGGCTGATCCATGACGAAACGAACGTACGGAACGCAACCTCCACCCCGGCAGGGCCGAAGGGCCCGGTGAACCGGGAGCAAACGCCCGATTCGGGGCACTCGGTGCTTCGCTAAACTTGCCGGAATGGTACGTACACCTACTATGCCGACTGCGCTCGACGACTACGAATTCGACCTCCGCGGTTACCTCGTGCTGCGCGACGTTCTGTCACGGGAGACGCTCCAACGGCTCAACGACTCCTTCGACCGGTTCCCGGCCCTCGAAACGGGGGAGTGGATGGGCAACGCCCAGCGTCGGGACTACAACGCCCAGACCGGCTTCGAGCTCCACAACTGCCTCGACTGTGGCGATCCGGCCTTCGACGAGCTGATCGACCACCCCGGGTGGATCAACCACGTGCTGCACTACGCCGGGGAAGAGGGAACGTACGTGCAGGGTGTCACCATCGACGAATGCATTGCCAGCATTCGCTGCTCCGGCGGGCATCACCCGGTACACAGCGGTGGCCATCACGCGTCGGTCCGCACGCAGTACCGGTTCGAGAATGGCCGGTTCCGGTGTGGTCAGGTGAACATCCTCATGGCCCTCACCGACATCGGCGAGGGTGACGGCGCCACCATGGTGATTCCCGGGAGCCACAAGTCGAACTTCCCCCACCCGCTCGCCGGCGACTACGCACGCGGTGACCGGATGGACGTGCTCCCCGGCGCCGAACCGGTGTACTTGAAAGCCGGCGACGCCGTGATGTTCGTCGACTCGATCATGCACGGCGGATCGTCGCGAACCACCCCTGAAGGCGAGCGCCGGGTCATCATCCTCCGCTATGGACCGAGTTGGGCGAAGAGCCGCTTCGGCTACCACTACAGCGACGAGCTCCTCGACCGTCTCCCGGGTTCGGCTCGGCACGTCCTCCAACCGGTCAAGCCGCTCGTCACCGGCGAGCTTCGGATCGGCTACGAAGCGCCGCGCCAAGAAGTCGGCTGACTGGAAGTACGACCCGCCACGAGTCGCCTCGTTCTGGGGCGAAATCCCGTGACATCGTCGCGCTTCCCGACCCGAGTGTCGGGCGTTGTGCGACGATGGCGCGTGAGCGCGAACGCCGATGCCCTGGCCGGGTGGGTCTCCCGGCTCGTCCAGATCCCGAGCGTCAACCCCCTGCACGCCGGGCCGAACAGCGGAGTGGTCGGCGAACAGGCGCTCGCCTTCGCCCTCGTCGAGTGGTTCGAGCAGCTCGGCGCGAGCGAGGTGATCCTCGACGATGTGTACGACGAACGGCCGAACATCTACGCCTTCTTTCCCGGTCGGACCGACCGTGTCGTCGCCATCGACGTGCACCTCGACACCGTGACCGTGGAGAACATGGTCGATCCGCCCTTCGACGGACGTATCGAGGACGGTCACGTGTGGGGTCGCGGTTCGCTCGACACGAAGGCGTCGCTGGGAGTGATCTGCGCGCTCCTCGAGTCCTGGAAGGCCGATGGTCTCACCGCCGAGCCCACGATCCTCGTCGTCGGAACGGTCGGTGAGGAGGCCGGTGGTCTGCTGGGCGCTCGCCGGTTCCGCGAGTGGGCCGAATCCCGCGAGCTGATCATCGATCAGATGATCGTCTGTGAACCGACGATGTGCGCGCCGGTCCACGGGCACAAAGGTGCGATCGGGATTCGCGTCGACGTCGTCGGGAGGTCCGCGCACAGTGCACTGCCCCACCTCGGGGCGAATGCGATCCATGCGGCGGCCCGCATCATCGTGGCCCTCGAAGACCATCACGACGCCCTCGTCGCCGGGCCGGCGTCGACGGAGGTCGGGACCGGCACGCTGCTCACCACGACCATTCGCGGGGGACTGGCGGGAAACGTCGTCCCCGACAAGTGCACGATCACCGTGGGGCGAAGGATTGCGCCTGGTGAGGACCCGGCCACGGAATTCGAGCGCCTCTCTCGGATCGTCACGGATGCGTCGCCCCTTCCGGTGGTGATCACGTCGCTTCTGGCCGAACCGGGCCGGCCACCGGGTTCACCGGCGTTCTACCAACTCCCGGACAGCGACCTCGTCCGCACGCTCGCGGCGGCGACCGGCGAGGCTCCCACCTGCGCTCCCTTCGGGACGAACGCACTTCGCTACGACTCGTTCGCCAACGAGAAGGTCGTGTTCGGCCCGGGCAGCATCGACGACGCCCACAAGCCGACGGAGTGCGTGCGCATCGCCGACCTCGAGCGCATCGCCGCCGCCTACGAAGCGTGGCTCAAACCCGCGTGAACCTTGGGGCCGCCGGTGTGCGCACCGGTCGACGTCACGTCAGCGAAGCGCAGGTATCTGCTGGGTGATGCAGTGGGGGCCGCCTCCGCCGTAGGCGATCACCTCGCCGGGAACACCGACCACCCGTCGGGACGGGAACGCCGACGCGATGATGTCGAGCATGTCGGCGTCGGCGGGGTGTCCGGTGACCGGGACGATGACCGCGCCGTTGCACACGTACAGGTTCCCGTACGGAACGGGCATGCGCTCGCCGAAGACCTCGGCGTAGGGGAGGACCGGAAGGTCGATGATCTCGGTCGCCCGATCCTGCGCATCGACGGTCCGGTCGACGCAGCGTCGCGAGATCGACAGTCGCTCGTGCTCGGGATCGTTCGGATCGGCACAGCCCTGGAACAGCACCACGCCGGGCTGCACCGGCACAAGCACAAGGTCGATGTGGCCGTCGGTGTCGCGGTCGTCGATCGAATACGGGAGCCACACCACGGTGTCGACCCCGAGGATGGCCCGGAGGTTGGCTTCGATGTCGACGCGGGCAAGATCCGGGTTGCGGTTCGGATGGAGCAGGCACTGCTCGGTGGTGAACACCGTGCCGTCACCGTCGACGGCGATCGCTCCGCCTTCGAGCACGAAAGGTACACGCACAGACGTTTCACTGTTCGCGGTGCTCCACGCCGACGCCACCCGGTCATCGAAACCGCGTGCCTCGTAGAGACTGCCCCACACGTTGAACACGGGGTCGACGCAGATCCGCCGTGACCGGTTGTCGTCGATGACCACGAGCGGCCCGATGTCACGCAGCCAGGCATCGTCGAGGTTCATCGCTTCGACGGTCACGTTGTCGTGGGCGCAGAGGTCCGTGGCCAGCCCGACGTGCTCGGGGTTCGCCAGCATCGTGACGGGTTCGAAGTCCGCAATCGTTCTCGCCACCTCCGCCCATGCGAGTTGCCCGGTCCGGAGATGGCCGCCCCACTGACCGAGATGACACGGGAATCCCATCAGCGTGCGCTCGTGGCGCTCCCACTCGGCCGGCATGTGGAACTCGGCCAGTTTGTCACCCCAGTGCATGACGCCGAGGCTACGGCGCGTTGCGTGGCGGGTTGGCGCCACGTTGTCGCGAAAGAGACGTCGCCAACCCGACAACACGGCGCCAACCAGCCAACCAATGCACGGAGGTCGGCCCGGGCGGCGCGGCGGCCGACCGGGGTCAGCGAAGCGTGAAGGTCGTGGACCCGCTCTCCTCGGTGAAGGCGTCGAGCTTCACCGAGACATCGACGCGCCACGTGCCGGCCAGCGGAAGGTCGATCGACAGGGCCTGGAAATGGTTGGGCCCGGCGCGCACGATCCGGCTCTCCAATCGCTCGACGCCGGCACCGGCATTGGAAAGCGTGGCCGAGATCGCCTCGACCGGACGGCTGGCCCCTTCGTTGGTGAGGGCATAGAGATGCAACTCATTGGCGCCGCGTTCCGCCGGGTCGACGGTGATGTCGACCAGGCCCGTGGCAGTTTGGACAGTCACGGCGATCGGGCGGCTGACCACATCGCGGGCCGGTGCGAGGTTGACCACGAGTGCGGTGACGCCGATCACCGCCGCCATCCCCACCACCTCGACGCCGACGGTGCGGCGAACCGCCCGCACGGCGGCGCCGGGCGATAGGTCCGCACCGGCCAACGTCCGCCGATTCTTCGCACCCAGGAGCACGAGCAGGGCCACGATGCCGAGCTTGATCAGCAGCAGGGTGCCCGACGGCGTGGTCCGCAGCGCCTGCAGCGAACCCGCCTGGCGCCACAGTGCGAACGAGCCGGTCGCCGCCACCGCCGCGACGGCCACTCCGGCCTGCCGTGAGAAGTGACGGGTCTGCGCCAACGCCTCCGGTGATGCCGGGTCGGTGCCGCGAAGCATGAGGAAGAGGAACACGAGTCCGCCCGCCCACACCCCCATGGCGATGACGTGCACCACCGTCGACGGGAGCGCCACGGCCACGAATCGCCCTGTCCCTCCGTGGCCCGAGAACGCCTGGGCGACACCGATGCCGAGCACGAGCGCAGCGACTCCCGAGACCGACCAGCGCCGGCCGCCCGTCGGCGGTGCGGAGTCGTCTCGGCGGGCCATTTCGAGGCGTGCCATTCCGAGAAGCACCATGCCGAGAAGCACCAACAGAACGGTCCTCGCCGCGATCGCCTGCCCTACGTGGTCGGCGAGGGAGTCGTCGATCAGCGTCCCGTCCCCGACCGAGCCGAGTGATTGGCCGGTGACCAGCGGTCCATACGTCAGAAGAAGGCCGAGCCCGCTGACGCCGGCGACGACGGTCGCTCCCCTGATCGTTGATCGGGCTCGGCCCCCAACGGTGCCTCCGACCCGGCCGAAGACGGCGTGCGAAGACGCACCGATCAGGAGGGCCATCGCGGCGAAGGTGAGTGCCCGGAGCACGGCTGCTGTCGCGCTGACCTCGGGCTTGGAGGTTCCCGATACGAGGAGGCGCTCGGCAAGCCGACCGGTGGCCGTCTGGTCGCCTACGCCGCCCACGCGGAACGTGAACGCCCCCCGTACCGGATGGCCGTCCGCCGAGACGACCCGCCACGAGACGACATAGGCGCCGTCCGCCAGCGCAGGCAGCGCCAGCGTGACCGTGCCACCGGAGTTACGGGGCCTCGCCTCGTCCACACGCGTGCCGTCCTCGGCGAGCACTCGGAGGCCGCCAGGGACCGGACGGACGCCTTCGGCGAAACGCAGCACCACCTCGCGGGGTGCCTCGTCGAGCTGTGCGCCGGCCTCCGGAGTGGTGCCTTCGAGCTGGGAATGGGCGAGGGCCGGTGCGGCGCGGAGGAGGACCAGGGCCAGCATCGCTGCGCCGAGCAGCGCAGTCAGGCGGACGAGGCGGCGCCCCCCGCGTTGGCGATGCGGAGTCACCTGCACAGGGTCGAGGCTACGTCGCAGTCGGGCCGACGACGACGCTCGCCGGCGGTCTTGGGGCGCACTACGGTAGTTACCCGTCCGTGAAATGCGTCCCGTGAGGCGCATACGGTCAGGAGACCTCACATGTCGCACGTCTGTTCAGCGCCGCCCCCCGGGGTCGGCGCTTTTTCGTTCTCGTCGGCGGTCGGTCGCGGCGAGACTGGGATGGTGCGAACCCTCCTGATGCAGCCAGCGAACGGTGCCGAGCGAGATGCCGGGGCCGGCCGATGAGCATCACCGAAGCGCATCTGGTGCTGGCCGACGGGACCACCTTCGAGGGTGAGGCGATCGGCCATCTTCCGGACGCCGGCGTGGCCACCGGTGAGGTCGTGTTCAACACCGTCCTCTCCGGGTATCAAGAGGTCATCACCGACCCGTCCTACGCCGGTCAGATCATCACGTTCACTTCAACGCACATCGGCAACTACGGCACGAATCCGACCGACGACGAATCCCGTCGCCCGTTCTGTCGCGGCGTGATCGTGCGTGAACTCGCCCGGCGGTCGTCGAACCACCACTCCACCGAAGACCTCGGCGCGTTCCTCCGCAACCGCGGAGTGGCCGGGATCGCCGGTATCGACACCCGTCGACTCACTCGGCACCTGCGCGACGTCGGCGCCCAGCCCGGAGCGTTCGGCTCGGCCGATCACGACACGCTCCTGCGGGCGGCCAAGGCTGAGCCGGGGACCGACGGCGTGGACTTCCTCGGCGAGGTTTCCACCGCCGAGCCCTACACCGTCGGCGACGGCCGGTGGCGCGTCGTGGCCTACGACTTCGGCATCAAGCGGACCATCCTTCGCCACCTCAGCCGCATCGCCACCGTCACCGTGGTGCCCGCGTCGATGAGCGCCGACGACGTCCTTGCGCTGAGCCCCCACGGTGTGTTCCTCTCCAATGGACCCGGAGACCCGGCGGTGTGTGCTCCGCAGGTCGATCAGATACGCGCGCTTATCAAAGCGGAGACGCCGATCTTCGGGATCTGCCTCGGCCAACAACTGCTCGCGTCGGCTGCCGGCGCATCCACGTTCAAGCTGCCGTTCGGCCATCACGGCGGTAACCATCCCGTCAAGGATCTCCGCACAGGCCGCGTCATGATCACGAGCCAGAACCACAACTTCTGCGTCGACCACACCTCCCTCGACCTTGCCGCCGAAATGACCCACGTGAACCTCAACGACGGCACCCTCGAAGGGCTCGCCTACACCGATCTGCCGATGTTCAGCGTGCAGCATCACCCCGAAGCCGGACCCGGACCGCACGAGAGCGAAACGCTCTTCGACGACTTCGACGCGCTGCTCAGCCGGGTGCACGGCAAACCCTCCGGACCCGTCACGAAAGCCTTCGCCTGATGCCCAAGCGCACCGACATCCGTTCGATCCTGGTGATCGGCTCGGGTCCGATCGTCATCGGGCAGGCCTGCGAGTTCGACTACTCGGGCACCCAGGCCTGCCGGGTGCTGAAGGAAGAGGGCTACCGGGTCATCCTGGCGAACTCGAATCCGGCCACGATCATGACCGACCCCGACTTCGCTCATGCCACCTACATCGAGCCGCTCGATCCCGACGTGATCGAGTCGATCATCGCCAAGGAACGGCCTGACGCACTGCTTCCGACCCTCGGCGGGCAGACGGCGCTCAACTTGGCGATGGAACTCGACAAGCGCGGCGTACTCGCGAAATACGGCGTCGAGATGATCGGTGCGAACGCGCTCGCCATCGAGACGGCCGAGAACCGCGAGCGGTTCAAGGAGGCGATGCAGGGCATCGGCATCGCGGTGCCGCAGTCGAGCTTTGCCCACAACATCGACGAAGCAATGGCGGTGGCGGGGGAGATCGGGTATCCCATCATCGTGCGGCCGAGCTACATCCTGGGCGGTGCCGGCACTGGTATCGCCCACAACGACCACGACTTCCGGGCTATCGCCGTAGCAGGTCTTGCGGCCTCGCCGATCTCCGAGATCCTCGTGGAGCGGTCCATCGCGGGTTGGAAGGAGTACGAGCTCGAAGTCGTGCGTGACAAGGCTGACAACTGCGTGATCATCTGCGGCATCGAGAACGTCGATCCGATGGGCGTGCACACCGGCGACTCCGTCACCGTTGCACCGATACTCACGTTGACCGACGTCGAGTATCAGAACCTCCGCGATCTTGCGTTCGCCTGCATCCGACGTATCGGGGTCGACACCGGCGGCTCGAACGTGCAATTCGCCGTGAACCCGGAGGATGGCGACGTGGTCATCATCGAGATGAACCCGCGGGTCTCCCGATCGAGTGCTCTGGCCTCCAAGGCAACGGGGTATCCGATCGCCAAGATCGCCGCCAAGCTCGCCGTCGGATACACCCTCGATGAGATCCCCAACGACATCACCAAGACCACCTACGCCAGCTTCGAGCCGGTCATCGACTACGTGGTCACCAAGATTCCGCGGTGGGCGTTCGAGAAACTCCCGGGTTCGTCCGGTGAGCTGGGCACGCGCATGCAGTCCGTCGGTGAAGCCATGGCCATCGGGCGCACGTTCACCGAGTCGATCCAAAAGGGCTTCCGCTCGCTCGAGCAGGGCCGCTACGGACTCAATTGCGATCCCGCCGAGGAGAACTACGCGCACATACCAACAGCCGAGCTCGTGGCGAAGACAGCTATTGCCACCCCCGAGCGGCTCTTCCTCGTGGGCGAGGCGCTGCGACGCGGTGTGACCGTCGATGATCTCCACGCCGTCAACAAGATCGACCCGTGGTTCCTCGACCAGTTCCTGATGATCGTGGAAGAGCGCCACGCCCTCGACGCCCTCGGCTCGCCCGGCGCGCTGAGCAAGCGGCAATGGAAGCGGGCCAAACAGCTCGGCTTCTCCGACGCTCAGCTCGGCTACCTCTGGAAGGTTCCGGAGTCCCAGGTCCGCGCGACGCGGCTCACGGCCGGTGTCGCCGCGACATTCAAGACCGTCGACACCTGCGCCGCCGAGTTCGACGCGAAGACGCCGTACCACTACTCGACCTACGAGGACGACGACGAGGTCCGCGTGTCGGATCGCCCCAAGGTCGCCATCCTCGGTTCCGGTCCGAACCGTATCGGCCAGGGCATCGAGTTCGACTACTGCTGCGTTCACGCGTCCTACGCGCTGCGCGACGCCGGGTTCGAGACCATCATGATCAACTGCAACCCGGAGACGGTCTCGACCGACTACGACACCAGCGACCGGCTCTACTTCGAACCGCTCACATACGAAGACGTGATGAACGTGATCGAGCGCGAGCAGCCCGATCACCTCATCGTGAGTCTCGGCGGACAGACTCCCCTCAAGCTCGCCGGCATGCTCCCCGCCCACCTCGTGGCCGGAACGTCGCCAGCATCGATCGACGCCGCCGAGGACCGCGAGCGCTGGAACAAGTTGTGTCACAGCCTCGGTATCGAGCAGCCCCCCGGCGGCACCGCGGTCGACGTCGACGGTGCGCTCGCTGTTGCCGAACGGGTTGGCTACCCCGTGCTCGTACGCCCGTCTTATGTGCTCGGCGGACGGGCGATGCAGATCGTCAATGACGCCTCGGCCTTGCGCAAGGCCATGGCCGACATGGCGACGGATGGCTCGCTCGGCAAGGAGGGCGGGCTCTCGGCGGAGCGTCCGGTGCTCGTCGACCGTTTCCTCGACGATGCGGTCGAGGTCGACGTCGATGCGATCCGTGACGCCACGGGCGACTTCGTCATCGGCGGGATCATGGAGCACGTGGAACAGGCCGGCGTCCACTCCGGCGACAGTGCGTGCGCCATCCCTCCCCAGTCACTAAGTCCGCTTACGATCTCCGAACTCGAGCGTCATACCCGTTCGATCGCCGACGCACTCGACGTACGTGGGCTCATCAACGTGCAGTTCGCGGTGCGCGAAGGCGTGGTCTACGTGCTTGAAGCGAACCCGCGGGCCTCGCGCACCGTGCCATTCGTCGCCAAAGCGACGGGTGTGCCGCTGGCGATGGTGGCGAGCCGCGTGATGGTCGGCGCAACGCTCGCTGAGCTCCGGATCGAAGGTCTCCTGCGTGCCCCGAAGACCGGAGGGCACGTGAGCGTGAAAGAAGCGGTGCTTCCGTTCAGTCGCTTCCCCGAGGTCGATCCGGTGCTCGGACCCGAGATGCGCTCGACCGGCGAGGTGATGGGCATCGACCGTACCTTCGGTGTCGCTTATGCGAAGAGCCAGCTCGCATCGTCGAACCGCCTTCCGTCCGAAGGCACGGTGTATCTGTCGGTGAACGACCGCGACAAGGCGGCAACGGTTGGCGTCGCCCGTTCCTTCGCCAATGCCGGCTTGCGTCTCGTGGCAACCTCCGGCACGGCCGTGCACCTGGCCGAACGGGGAATCCCGATTGACCTCGTCGTCCGCAAGATCAGCGATCCCGGCGACGGGCCGACCGCACTCGACCTGCTGCGCAACGGTGACATCAACCTCGTCATCAACACGCCGCGCGGCACCAGTGACTACTCCGATGGTGCCGACATCCGCCGTGCGTGCACGGTCAACAAGGTGCCGATGCACACCACGCTGGCCGCTGCGGTTGCGGCCGCGAGCGGCATCGCCGAGTGGAAGAACACGCCATTCTCTGTGCGCTCGCTGCAGGAATGGTTGGCCTAGGTGAAGGGCGCGGACGTGGGCGCACCGGTGAGCACTGTGCGCTCGCTGCAGGAATGGTTGGCCTAGGCATGCGAGTTCGCCGGCGGCGCGGCGGTGCTTCATCGGCCCGCGTCGATCTGGCAACGGCAGTCGGGTCGGTGTCCCTGCCGAACCCGATCCTCACCGCCGCCGGCACGGCGGGTTTTGCCACCGAACTCTCGGGTTGGGTCGACCTGTCGTCGCTCGGGGCGGTTGTGGTGAAGTCGCTCTCACCCGAAGCGTGGGCCGGCAATCCCGCGCCGCGGGTGCACGGCACCGCCGCCGGGATGATCAACGCCGTCGGTCTGCAGAACCCGGGCGTCCGGTCGTGGATCGCCGACGACCACCCGCGGCTCGTGGCGACCGGCGCCCGGGTGGTCGCGTCGATCTGGGGTTTCCGCGTCGATGACTACGCAACCGCCGCCGCCGCCCTGGGCGAGGTACCGGGCCTCACCGCCGTCGAAGTGAACGTGAGCTGTCCGAACCTCGAAGATCGCCGCCACATGTTCGGTCACTCGTGCGAGGGCACGACTGCAGTGGTGAGCGCAGTCCGCAAGGCGCTTCCGTCGACGCCGATCTGGATCAAGCTGAGCCCGAACGTCACGTCGATCGTCGACATCGCCGGTGCGGCCATCGACGCGGGTGCCGATGCCCTGGTGCTCATCAACACGGTGATGGGCTTGGTGATCGATACCGAGACCCGACGTCCGGCGCTCGGCAACGGAGGCGGAGGTCTGTCGGGTCCGGCCATCCGTCCCGTCGCCGTCCGGGCGATCTACGACGTGCGCGCCGCCTATCCCGATGTTCCCATCGTCGGCGTCGGCGGCGTGGCATCGGGTGAGCATGCGGTGGAACTCCTCCTGGCGGGAGCCAACGCCTTCGAGGTCGGTACCGCCACGTTCTTCGACCCCTCTGCTCCCGCACGGGTGCTGCGCGAGCTCGGCGACTGGTGTCAGACGCACCGAGTGGAACGTGTCGCCGACCTCATCGGGCAGGCGCACCGGCCGTCGGGCTGACTTCTCCTTGGGAAGCGCTCTCAACCCATCACGCTGCCGGAGGTCGCCGACCTCTCTCGTCGCCGGGAGAACGCCCCGAGGTCGATCGTGCGGCCTGTGCGCGAGCCGAGAAACTGCACGGGGTGCTCGTCGTGGTCGATGCCATCGGCTTCGGCGTCGATGATCGCCTTCATGAACTGCCCGGCCAGCGGTGCGTTCTTGAACTGATTGCCGCTGGTCCCGCACGCCATGTAGAACCCCGGGAGGTCGCTCTTGTCGTAGATCGGTACCCAGTCGTCGGACACGTCGTAGAGCGCGGCGAGGCCCACCGGTCGATGGGGCACACCGAAGCCGGGAACACGCCGGGCGACGCGCATCATCGAGGTCTCGAACTGCTCCGTCGTGGGGTACGGGCTGTGCTGGTCGGGGTCGTCGATCCAGTGCAGATCGTCGCACTCCGGTTCGGTTCCACCGACCAACCACATGCCGCCGATCTGCGGCCGAATGTATTGCCCGATATCGAGGTCGGCGACTGCCGGCATGCCGTCTTCGAGGCGGAGACCCGGAGGTGGCTCCACGCTGAACACCTCCTGATGCAGTGGTCGGTGTCCGATGCGCATGCCGTCGTTCACCCCGGCGAGAAGGTTCAGCCGCGCGGAATATGGACCGCCGACGTTGACGACGATGGGCGCACCGATGGACTCACCACCGGCAAGCATCACGCCGGAGACGCAGCCGTTCTGCCGTTCGACGGCCACCACCTCGTGGTGAAATCGGAACTGGGCGCCGTGTCGACGCGCCGCGAACGCGAGGTTGTGGGCGCACAGCATCGGGTCGTCCATGAATCCGCTCTCCGGCTCGAAGATGGCGGTCACGGTGTCGTGCGGGTCGTCGGCGAACGCGGGATCCTCGATGCGCTTCGGTGGGAAGAAGGCGCCGAGGTCCACTCCCGGCAGGAGCTGTCGCAGCCGATCGCCGCTGAGCAGCTCGTAGGGGATTCCCAGTTCGTCCCAGAGCTGCTCGATCCGCCTGGTGGTGTCTCCGGGCGTGCGAAAGATGCACATCCCGGTCTTGACGAAGCGAGCCATTCCGTCCGGATCGATGCAGCCGAGGTGGCGCGGCCAGTCCATCCACATGCCGGCCGCTTCCCACGCGGTCAGGACCGCATCGGTCGTGGAGTAGCTGAAGCGGATGATCGCCGACGACGAACTGGTCGAACCCGCACCGGCGGCCGGTCCTTTGTCGACGACGATCACCGATCGCCCGTCGCGCGCGAGCTCGAAGGCGACCGCTGACCCGATGACGCCGGCGCCGATGACGATGACGTCTGCGTGAGCGCCGTTCATGCGAACCGTCAGTGTGTTGCAGCCGGAGGCTTGACGAACGTTGCCACGAACTTCTCCCGCGGGCAGTGGACCCGCATGCCCATGTCACACGTCGGACAACTCCAGGTGAGATCGTCGTTGCGCCACATCGTCGCTGCGCAGGTGGGGCACCGGTGCTGCCAGATCGCGCACTCCATGTGCTCCAGGCGTTTTGACGAAAGAGGACACCCGTGACCGTGACATGTCGGCCATTGTGGATCCGAGACGATTGCGAGCTCCGGGCATTTCGCGACACAGATGCCGCAGTCGTCGCACGTGAACGGATCGATCGCGAAGACCCCGAGGAACGTGTCGGTCTTGTACAGCGACTCGCTGGGGCAGGAGTAGTCGCACGCCCCGCAACCGATGCACAGGTTCTCCAGAACGGTATGGCTCATGGCGGCTGCTACCTGGGGTGTGACGACGCGGCGGATGCGACCCCGAAATCGTCGGGGTGGAACGGGCGAAGTTCGCCCATGCAGTCGGCATGGACCCACGGAGCGACATCGACACGGGTCGCCGCCGTGGTGTGCACGTAGCGCTCACCGTTCCATTCCCACCAGCCGTACGGCAGGTCGAGAGCCCGAATGATCGGGGCGTTGCACTTCGGACAGATCGGCGCTTCCATGGTCACTTCCTGGTCGAGTAGTCGGTCGCTTCGGCGGACCCGGCGTGCGGTTCGAGGAGGGTTGCGCCGTCGAGGAACTGCTGCAGTGTCTGGTTGAAGCGGGAGAACTTGTCGAGGCCCATCGGATCGTCGCCGACGCATCGGATGCGATCGCCCCGCAAGGCAAGGCTGTTGATGGTCCACTCGCCCTGCGCCTGACCATTGGCGAGGATGTCGCTGAACATCGCGGTCCACTCGCGGACATCGCCCACGAGCCGGAAGTCGGCCGTTTCCGCCTCACCGTCCGAGACGACATCGACCCCGTCACAGGAGAGGGCACTGAACACGAGCTGGACGTTCGTGGATCCTTCAGGTTCGATGATGGTGAAGACACCGACCATGTCGGCGTCGCCCAACACCCGGTACCGCTCGGGATGGGCGTTCATGAGGTGAGCCAGCCGTCGGTAGAACGCCACATCGGCGACGTGGGGCGTATGCAGGGCGGAGGTTGCGGCCATCGGAGGTGCCATCAGGCCGCGGCGGCGGTCTTGGCGCCCGATCGGATGGTCGATGGGTCGATCCCGAGCACATCGAGAGGAAGTTTCGTTCGCTCGATACGACTGATGCCGGCACGTTCGCACCGTGCGAGATACGACGTGAACTGGTGACGTTGCATCTCCATCTGCAGTGGGAAGCCTTTGGTCTCGATCTGCTCTTCGCCGCCGCCCAGCAGGTAGGCCAACGCCGAGCCGAAGTCGGCGTTGGTTCCGAACTGCGTCAGAACCACCTCACCGTGATCGAGGGCCTCGTGGATCTCTTCAGCCACATCGGGATCGTGTTCCACCGCATAGCGAAGGTGCATGGTGCCGTAGGCAACGTGACGTGCTTCGTCCTGCATGGCCATCCGGAAGATCTTCTTCTCGACATGAGACGGCGAGAAGAGCTCTCCCATCCGGAAGATGTCGAGAATGAAGCCCTCTCCGAGGAGATGCAAGAGCGCAGTGGCCTGGGTGTAGGTCTTCGCCTCGAGAATCGTCCGGAGGAGTCCTTCACCGCTGCTTCTGGAGAACAACAAGCCTCCGCCGTTTGCCAAGGCTCGCTTTCGAAAGACCTCGGCGTGACGCGCTTCATCCATGATCTGTGTGCAGAGGAACATCTTGGCCTCGAGGAAGTCGTGGTTCATCCGCCACATCCACTTGGCCGGAAGGTCCGCCGCGATCATCTCGATCTCCGTGAGCGTCGTCATGACCTGGCACATCGCATGTTCCATGTCCGAGGGGAGCTCGGGGAGTTCGCTCCACGGGATGTCTCGGGTCGCCGACCACTGCCGGGCGACAGCCTCCTCGTAGAGCTCGCGAACGTTCTCCGCCCACACATCGGACTTCTTGTTCAGGATGTAGCCCATGTCGGGCACATCGCCGTCGACGGTTGATCCACGGCCCGCCATGCTGCGCCGCGGGGCTACGTCGGGGACTTCGCCGTAGGTGCCGATGCTGATGTCCTGCATGGTGAGCCCACGTGCACTCGGTTTCGGGTGCACGCCCCATTCGCCGGGCGCGCCACGCAACCACGCCCAGTCCAGTGGGTTGCCCAACGGACTTTGCTTCGGAAGTCGATCCGCGATTGCGATGCGAGCTTCGTCGTGAGTGTCAGCCATCGAGATCCCCATTCGTTCGTGAGGTGGTCACTTCCCCGAGTCTGCGGTCGCGCCGCCGCGGCAAACTAGGGACCAAGGTCACAAAACCGAGCAAAAGCTCAGCATTCCCATTCCGGCGTCGCCGCTACGTGGGCCAGGACCGGCCGTCATCCGTGTCGCGATGGTGCTGCCGGAGAACGCGCAAGACTCGGCCGATGCGAGTCTCTGTCCTCAAGCACCACTTCGAAGGGCTGCCAGGAGCGATGGCCGACATCGCCCGCGATGGCTTCTGGCCGACGACGTTCATCTCGAAGCCGTCACCCCCGCCGGCTGTCCACTGGCATGACTGCGACGTACACGGTTACGTCATGCAGGGCACGACCTGGATCCTCGACGGCGAGAGCGGCGAACGACTCACCATCGAGCCGGGCGACAAGCTGGTGATCCCGGCGGGTGCGCTCCACATCGAAGGCGAGGGCGAGGAAACCGTCGTGTACATCGTCGCCGTGCCCGAACCCCGACCGTTCGTTGACGTGTTCCAGCTCCGCTCGCCCGACGATCCCGCACGGCCGCGGTCCTGACAGCCAGTCACGCCGTGATTGCGGCCACGCCGGTGGAACTACAGACGGGCGCGGCCGACGATCATCGGGAGGTCGAGGAACGTGGCGATGCCCGGTGCGGCAGCGACCACGGACGGGATCGCGTTCAGTGCATGCGCCGCGGTGGAGCCGAGCACGTCGCGGTTCCAGCTGTGGGGGAGTGAGACCTGCATGCGCGGCGAGCCGTCGATGCGGATCGACCAGTCGCCGACCGGCCATGCCGGGGCAGCGTCGGTGTGCATTCGCCAGACCGTCTCCTGCTCGACGAGCGGGGTCCCGTCGACGATCGCCGCCCACCGCCAACGTTGCCCGGCCACGGTGCCCGCCGCGACGGTACCGGCGGCGGTGGGCAGGTCCACCTCGGCAAGCCACGTCTCCATGTCCGACGTGACCCGCTCGATCCGATCGCCGGCGCCCAGACCCACCGCAACCATCGTGACCGCCTCCGCGAAGAGTCCGTCCAGCCAATGCCGATGACGGGCAGCGCCCGCCGCGAAGTCCTCGGGAGTGCGGCCGAAGTTCATCATGTCGAACATGATCTCCGGCGACGGATAGTGCTGGAAGTTGCTGATCTCCTGGACCGTGATGCAGTCGACGCGCGTCGAGAGGCCCGCCATGGTGAGAGGCAACACGTCGCCGAACCAGCCGGGATTTGCGCCGGTCCCGTGAAACGTCGAGTTCCCCGCCGCGCAGGCCGCCTGCAACCGGGCCACCAGATCCGGTCCATGAACGGCCGGATACATGTAGCCGACCGTGGTGATCACGTTCTTGCCTGAAGCGAGCAGACGGCAGAAGTCGTCCACGTCGCGGCCCGGATCGTCGCCGTAGACCAACGACGGAAGCGGCGTGTGGATGACAACATCGGCTTCGAGGGCAACGATGTCGTCGACATCGGCCGTGGCCCGCACATGGGTCGACTTCTCGGCTCCGAGTTCTCCTGCGGACCGGCCGGCCTTCGACGGATTGGTCACGAAGAGCCCGACCAGTTCGAGGTCGTCACGCTCATCGATGCCCCGCAAGGCGGCGCGGCCAACATTGCCGGTGGTCCATTGCACGACTCGGAAGCTCATCGCTGCACTCTGCCCGAACGGCCGACGGAACACCAGATGCCGCGGCCCGGCGCGGAAACCCCGCGCGACTGCGGCGAGTTCTCGGCGACGGGTGCGGGACCTGGCAACGCGTGACGGCCGGCCGGACCATCCACCGGAAGCTTCGCGACCACGGCAAGCATGGATTCGTTCAAGAAGTTGGACGCAGAGCATTCGAGGGGAACCGAAATGACACTGGAGCACATACGCGAGGCCGGCGCACCTGACGCCGTTCGGTCGAGGCTGGCGCTCGCCCTCGATGTCGACGACTCCGTCGCCGCCATGCAGATCGCCAGGTCGCTCAAGGCCTGGTTCGGCGTCGCCAAGGTCGGCCTGGAGCTCTTCACCGCCACAGGACCCGACATCGTGAACCGCCTCGTCGACGAAGGCTTCGACGTGTTCCTCGATCTCAAACTCGTCGACATCCCCAACACCGTCGGCAAAGCTGCCCGCGTGGTCGGATCCCTGGGGGCGACCTATCTCACGATGTACGCACATGGCGGTGTTGACATGCTCCGCGCCGGCACCGAAGGCATGCTCGAAGGTGCCGCGCTCGCCGGCCTCGACGAACCCGTACCGCTCGCCGTGACGATCCTCACCAGCGACGACTCAGCCCCGTCGCACATCCTCGGCAACCGTCTCCGGTTGGCGATGGAAGCCGGCTGCAAGGGCGTGGTGTGTGCCGCCTCGGACCTGAAGGAGGTCGGTCTCCTCGCGCCCCGGATGGCACGCGTGGTGCCGGGAATCCGGCCGGGTCTTGTCGACGTGCACGATCAGGCCCGCGCGGCAACACCGACCGAGGCCGCCCTGGGCGGTGCCACGCTCCTCGTGATCGGACGTGCCGTCACCCAGGCGCCTGATCGGGCCCTCGCCGCCGCACAGATCGCGAGCGAAGTGACCGACGCACTGGCCTGACCGGCGCCATCTCCGCCAAGTGGCAAACGTAACACCAGGCCCTACCGCATCAACTAGGCGAAATGGGCGGACTACCGTGGTTGTCATGGCACTTCCCCCGATCCTTTCCGAGGAAGCTCGCAATGCTGCGCTGGCCAAGGCTGCACAGGCCCGCAAGGTGCGAGCGGAGCTCAAAGAACGTCTGAAGATGCGTTCGGTCACGCTGGCCGAAGTGCTCACCCTGGCCAAGACCGACGACACCGTCGCCAAAACCAAGGTGCTGGTCATCCTGGAATCGCTGCCCGGTCTGGGCAAGGTGAAGGCGCGAAAGGTGCTCGAAACGGTCGGCATTGCGGAAACGCGGCGACTGCAGGGGCTGGGCGAGCAGCAGAAGGCGAAGTTGCTCGAGCTGCTCGGCAGTGAGTGACGGCACGTCTGCACCGCTGATCTTTGTCCTCTCCGGCCCCTCGGGAACGGGTAAGGGCACGATCGTCGACGCCCTTGTCGAAGCTGACCCATCGCTGTGGCTCTCCCGGAGTTGGACCACGCGTGCCCGCCGCGGCGGCGAGTCTCCCTACGCCTACCGGTTCGTGGACCGGGCGACCTTCCTCGCCCACATCGAGGCCGAGGGATTCCTCGAGCACGCCGAGGTCTTCGGCAATCTCTACGGCACACCGATACCGACTCCCCCGGCGGGTTCGGACGTGGTACTCGAGATCGACGTGCAGGGCGCCCAACAAGTGCGCCAGCGTTTCCCCGACGCCATCTTGATCTTCGTCGAGCCGCCCAGCCGGGAGGACCAGCGGGCCCGGCTCCGCGCACGGGGAGATGACGAAACGGTGATCGCCAAGCGGTTGGCGAAGGCCGACGCCGAGGAGGAGATCGGGCACCGCATCGCCGACCATGTGGTGGTCAATGACGACCTCGGCCGAGCGGTGCGCGAGGTCGCTGGTATCGTTGCCACGCACCGTTTGGCCCGTTCCGCGGGCTGAACCGCAACATCCGTACCTGGCGTCCGGCCCTCCCGGGTTCTGTCGCCAGCGCTCCAACGTGTGGCCGATCGGCCGCCAAGACCACAGAGGACCCCATGGCACAGCGCCGCTCCAGCCTGATCGATCCGCCCATCGAGGCCCTCCTCGAGCGTGCCGGTTCGAAGTTCACGCTCGTCACCGTGTCCTCCCGCCGGGCCCGCCAGATCAACAACTACTTCTCCCATCTCGGCGAAGGCCTCGGCAACATCGTGCCGCCGCAGGTGGCCTCGACCAGCCGCAAGCCCCTCTCGATTGCCCTCGAGGAGATCGCCGCCGACAAGGTGACCATGCACGGCGCGCCCGGCGTCGCCCCTGTTGCGCCGGCCGACGGCGCGGCCTGACGCCAGCGCGTTGATCGGTCCGCCGGTCAAGGTCGGCTGATGGCCGAACCCGTTCCTTCGCTCTCCGTTCTTCGCGGCCGGCGTGTCGTTCTCGGCGTGAGCGGGGGCATCGCGGCATACAAGGCCGTCGAGGTCTGCCGGAGGCTCTTCGATGCCGGGGCATACGTCATTCCTGTCCTCACCGACGATGCGCTCCGCTTCGTCGGCGCGGTCACGTTCAGCGCCGTCGCCAGTGAGGCGGCGCACACGTCACTCTGGGACGACGTCCATCCGAGCCCGCACACCACCATCGGCCGCTCGGCCGATCTCGTGATCGTCGCGCCGGCGACCGCCCGCACCATCGGTCGCTACGCCGCCGGGATCAGCGACGACCTGCTCACCGCCACCCTGCTGGCCACGGCCGCACCCGTGCTCGTCTGCCCGGCAATGCACACGGAGATGTGGGAGCACCCGGCCGTCGTGGAAAATCTCGCCACTCTGCGCCGTCGGGGTACCTATGTGCTCGACCCGGCCGACGGCGCGCTGGCTTCGGGCGATGTCGGTCGGGGTCGCCTTCGCGAGCCGTGGGAGATCGTCGACGAGGCCGCCCGGATCCTCACCGCCGTCACGCCGTCGGGGGACCTTGTCGGTGTTCGTGTGCTCGTCTCGGCCGGCGGCACACGGGAACCGATCGATCCGGTCCGGTTCATCGGGAACCGTTCGTCGGGCAAGCAGGGCTACGCAATTGCCCATGCGGCGGCCGCCCGCGGTGCCTCGGTCACGATCGTGTCGACCGTCGGCCTCGACGCTCCCGCTTCGTCACGAGTGGAGCGGGTGAACACTGCGGCCGAGATGCACGACGCCATGGTGGCGGCCGCAGCCGATGCCGACATCGTGGTGATGACCGCTGCCGTCGCCGACTTCAGACCGTCATCGGTCGCGTCGTCGAAGATCAAGAAGGGCGGGTCGGTACCCGAGGTGATCCTCGAGCCGACCGCCGACATCCTTGCCGCCCTCGGTGCGGCCAAGCGACCGGGGCAGGTCATCGTGGGTTTCGCGGCGGAGACCGACGACCTCGAGGCCAACGCTCGAGGCAAGCTCGTCCGCAAGAACCTCGACCTGATCGTCGCCAACGACGTCGGCGCGCCGGGCGTCGGCTTCGAACACGAAACCAACGCCGTCACCATCTTCGCTGCCGACGGTTCGGTGACGAAGGTCGCCCTGGCTTCGAAGGCGACGGTCGCGAACGCCGTTCTCGACGCCGCCCGCGACCGCCTCGCCAGTTCCTGAACCCGGCGAGGCTGATCGGCGTGTGACCGACGTCCCTGGGCCGGACGGATCACTTCGGCCGGCAACGCTGTCGGCGCCACCCGGCGGCGGCTAGGGTTTCCGCCGCTCTTCCGGATACCACCACCGTGCACGCGGCACGGCGACTTCACCAAAAAGGGGTTCCCCATGGCCAATTGGACGTTCACATCGGAGTCGGTGACCGAGGGTCACCCGGACAAGATGGCCGACCAGGTCTCCGACGCCGTGCTTGATGCCATCATCGGCGAAGATCCCATGGCCCGGGTGGCCTGCGAGACCCTCCTCACCACCGGACTCATCGTCGTAGCGGGGGAGATCACCACCTCGGCGTACGTCGATATCGCCAAGCTGGCCCGTTCGACCGTCAACGAGATCGGCTACGACGACGCCCGCAAGGGCTTCGACGGCAACACGTGCGGCGTGATCGTCTCGATCGACGAGCAGTCCGCCGACATCGCCATGGGTGTCGACAAGGCCTTCGAGATGCGCACCGAGCACGACATCGACGCCGAACTCGACAGTCAGGGCGCCGGCGACCAGGGAATGATGTTCGGCTACGCCTGCAACGAGACCCCCGATCTGATGCCGCTGCCGATCTGGCTGGCGCACCGCATGGCCGAGCAGCTCACCAAGGTTCGCAAGGACGGCTCGGTCGCGTATCTCCGTCCCGACGGCAAGACCCAGGTCACATTCGACTATGAGGACGGCCGTCCGGTCGCGCTGCGCACGGTGCTGATCTCCACGCAGCACGCGTCCGGCATCGACCTCAAGAACGAGCTTCACGTCGACCTGCTCGAGCGCGTCGTCAAGCCGGTGATCCCGGCCAATTTCGCCGACGACGCCTACAAGTTCCTCTCCAACCCGACGGGCAACTTCGTCATCGGCGGACCCCACGGCGACACCGGTCTCACCGGCCGCAAGATCATCGTCGACACCTACGGCGGCGCCGCCCGCCACGGCGGCGGCGCGTTCTCCGGCAAGGACCCGTCGAAGGTCGACCGGTCGGCGGCCTACGCCGCTCGGTGGGTCGCCAAGCATGTCGTGGCCTCGGGCGCCGCGGAGCGCTGCGAGGTACAGGTCGCCTACGCCATCGGTGTTGCCCGGCCCGTCTCGCTGCTCGTCGAGACCTTCGGCACCCACACGATCGCCCCGGAGAAGATCGCTGCTGCGGTGAACGACGTGTTCGACCTTCGTCCGGCTGCCATCATTCGTGACCTTGACCTCCGCAAGCCGATCTTCAAGAAGACTGCCGCCTACGGTCACTTCGGCCGCAACGAGCCGGGGTTCACCTGGGAGCAGCTGTCCAAGCTCGGCGCTTTCAAGGCCGCAGCCGGGATCTGACGTCCTCACCCGGTCGGACCCGTCGCGTTCTCGGACCGACCAGCCCGTCCGCGTCCTCGCAGTTGGGCCGGCGGTGTCGTGAGCGTGGCTGATCGGGTCATTCGCGTGCTCGTCGACGAGCCGGCGATCGACAAGACCTTCGACTACCTCCTCCCCGGCGCGCTCGCCGGGGCGGTCGGCGTCCGCCTCGGCACCATGGTCCGGGTCCCACTCCATGGCCGACGGGTCGGGGCGTGGGTCGTCGGGCTGAACGTCGAACCGGCGGTGCCGGTGGATCACCTCCTCGCTGTCACGCGGGTCTCCTCCGCCGGACCTCCCCGCGAGTTGCTCTCGCTGGCGAAGTGGGCGGCGTGGCGATGGTGGGGTCGCCCGGCGACGTTCTTGGCGATCGCGTCGCCGAAACGAGCCGTTCGATCGGCCATGGCACCTGCGCCGGGTCGCGCCGAGCTGCCGCCCCCGGCGGTCGGTCCGGCGTTGCGCGAAGCGCTCCGCGAATGCCTTGCCGTGCCGGTGGCAAGCTGCGTGCGCCTTGCTCCGGTCGCTGATCCTTTTCCCCTGCTCATCGAGGCTGCGCGTGCTGCGGGAACCCGGGGGCTCGTCGTCCTCGCGCCGCAGGTCGCCACGGCCCACGACCTCGCCCGGCGGTTCCGACGGCTCGGCGTCGCGGTGGCCTTCTCCCCCGACGAGTGGGACCGGGCTGCTGTTCCGGGGACCGTGGTGGTCGGTGCCCGAACGGCCGCCTGGGCGCCGATGGCGGACTTCGGCGCAGCCGTTGTCCTGGACGAGCACGACGAGGCCTACCAGGATGAACGATCTCCGACGTGGCACGCCCGCGACGTCGTGGTCGAACGGGCCCGCCGCGTGGGCGCTCCGTGTCTGCTGGTGAGCCCCGTTCCGAGTCCGCACGCGATCTCGCTCGCCGAGGGACGTGTCGTCGCCGACGATCGGTCTGGGGAGCGAGCGGGCTGGCCGGTCATCGCCCTCCTCGACCGGAGCGCCGAAGAACCGGGGCGTGTCCCGATCGTGGCTCCTGGGCTCACGGTGACGCTGCGTGCGGGCGGCCGCGTGGTGTGTCTGCTCAACCGCACCGGACGGGCCAAGTTGCTCGACTGCCGGAGTTGCCGGGCGCTCGCCGAGTGTGAGCACTGCGGTTCGGCGATGCAGCAGCGAACGGAAGCACTCGAGCTCGTGTGTGGTCGCTGCGAACGGACCGCACCGGTCGTGTGCCGGTCCTGCGGGGGTGGCCGCCTTCGGCATCTCCGACCGGGTACGGCCAGACTGCGAGACGACCTGGAGGCTCTGGCGCAACGGCCGGTGGTCGAGGTGGTCGCGGGGACGTCCTCGACCACCGACGCCGCCGTGCTCGTCGGGACCGAAGCCGTCCTGCACACGGCCGGGCGGGCTGACGTGGTGGTCGCCCTCGATATCGACGGTGAACTGCTCGCACCCCGAATGCGCGCCGCCGACGCCGTGGTGGCGCTCGTGATCCGGTGTGCCCGCCTCGTCGGAGAAGACGGTCGCGTCGTCCTCGTCACCCGCCAGCCGGAGCACCCGGTGCTCCGGGCCCTGTCGCTCGGTGACGGGGCCGGCCTCTCGGCGCTGCTCGTCGAGTCACTGGCGTCGTTGGGCTACGCGCCACCGACGGGCGTCGCCCGGGTGAGCGGTGCCGGTGCGCCGGCGGTGGCCGAGGCGCTCGCCCCCGCCACGCTCGAAGGTTTCGTCACCCGACTTGGACCGCCGGAGGGCCCGTTCCTGGTCCGCGCAGCATCGACGACCGCGCTCGCCGACGCGTTTGCCGACGTCGAACGCCCACACGATCGGGTCCGCGTCGAGGTCGACCCGGTCCGCTGGTGAGTCGCAGCGGCGACGTGGTGCTACGGCGCGGAAGGATCTGTGCAGGCCGGCTGACGGCGTAACCAGTTCGACGCCGCCTGCGCGACCGCGTCGTTGCCGTTGTTGATTGCCGCCCAGTCGATCACGACCGGCTCGTCCGGAGCGACAGGTCCTTCGTACGGGGTGCCGGCGCGATCGACGTCGACCGCGGCCGTGATATCGAGGAAGGCGCCGTCGGCCAGCGTCTTGCGAACGTTGAACGTGGTCAAGCCGATCGTGGGCTCACCGAAGCTCCGGGCGTTCGGGAGCGCACGGAAGCTGATCACGGACGCCTCACCGGCGCTCGCCGTGAGACCGCTGGTCAGCACGGCGACCGGTGCCCCCGGGCGACGCAACACGTAGGGCGCATCGACGCTGACGGTCGGTTCGCTGCCGGCGAACAGCGCCCCGGCGCGATACGTCCAGGTGGTGACCTCGCCCCGGGAGTCACGAGAGCCGCCCACGAGCCCGTCACCGAGCAGCGGCCCGAGGCCGGCCAACAGGGCGTAGATGTAGCCGCCCCGGTTGCGTCGGAGATCGACGATCCACCCGCATCGGGCGCCGGTGTCGAGCTCGCGGATGATCGTCTGGACCTGCGTGGCGAACGCGCGCTGCGCCGCGGCGTCGCCGACGATGCCGGGCACGTCGAGGTACGCGAGTTCCGCCGGGATCACGACCCGGGGCGGAGGTTGGGAGACGGGGATGCTCACCAGGGTGACGGTGCCCCGGCGCAGGGTGATCGTCAGCGCCCGCTTGACGCCGCGACGGACCACCTTGAGCACGGCGGTCTCGGTCGGCGACCCGTCGGGGTTGCGGATGGCCAAGGCGTTGCCGGTGGCTTTCGGGACCTGTCCGTTGACCCGGTCGATCCGGTCGCCGACGCGTAGCCCGCCGCGCGCCGCCGGCCCCCCTGGCGCAACAGTCACGACCACGCGACTGGGCATCGACGCGAGAAAGCCGAACCCGTTGAAGTTCCCTTGTGTCTGCACGGTGGCGTCGACCGGTTTGGTGAAGGACGAGTGTCGGTCGCCGAGGGCCTTGACTGCCTCGGTGATCACGGGATAGGTGTCGGTGATCGTGCGCGCCCCGGCGGCCTTCGCCTCGGCCCGCGCCCGTATCGCTGGCCAGTCGACGGTCGGCACTCGATAGGCGTAGCGCTCGATGAAGTCCAAGGCGTCGCCGGCATAAGAGGAAGGAGTGAGCGGCGGCGGAGCCTCGGCCGGAGGCGTTGTGGTGGTCGTCGTCTGTGCCGGTGTGGTGTCGGGGGTCTGTGCCGGCGCGCCAGCCGTGGCGATGAACACCAAGGCCGCAGCGCACGCGACGACGGCGGCGTGGCGACTCCGACCGGTGCGAGACCGGTGAAGAGATCGCCCGAACACACGGGTCACGATATCGGAGGGCATTCGCCGGGCGGCGAAACCGCGTTCATCAGGCCGGTGAACGCCCGTGTTGGTCTGAATGCGCGTTGGCCGCACCACCGGGAGCGGGCCAGACTTTGGCCGTGACGTCGACCTCCGCTCCAACCATTGTCCTTGTCCACGGTGCCTGGCACGGCGGGTGGTGCTTTGCCAAGACCGTTGCGGCCCTGGAAGCCAGGGGCCTCTCCGTCGTCGCCCCCGACCTCCCGGGGCACGGGGCCGACACCGGCCCGCTCGGGGGACTCGCCGACGATGCCCAGCGGATCCGCGAGGTCGTTGCCGCAATCTCCGGCCCGGTGATGCTGCTCGGCCACTCCTACGGCGGCCTCGTCATCTCGGAGGCCGCCAGCGATCCGGAGACCGCAGCCCGAGTGCAGCGGCTGGTGTACCTGTGTGCGATCGTGACGGCCCCGGGCCAGACGTTCTTCTCCGTTCCTGCCGACCACTCACGTTCTCTCCTCGGGCCGCTCATCCGCGCCGGCGAGGATGGACTCTCGACGATCGACACCTCGGACGTTGCCGCGGCGAAGGCGGTGTTCTTCCACGACTGCTCCGACGACGACGCGGCCTTTGCGGTGGCGAACCTGTCGCCGCAGCCGCTCGGCAACATGTCGAGTGCGATCAGCGGCGACCCTCTCGCGACCGTGCCGGCGACCTACATCCGCTGCACGGAGGACCGGACGATCCCGATCGAGGTCCAGGACGCTCTGATCGCATCGGCTTCGGCCTCGGCTCGTTCGCTGGAAACGATCACGATGATCTCGAGCCATTCGCCGTTTCTTTCCATGCCCGAGCAACTGGCCGATCACCTGGCCGATCTCGCCCGCTGACGACGGACGCCCCGGGTGGGCTCGGCTCGATGACCGAGCCTGCCGGCGGCTGCGCGGTAGGGCGCGGACGGGGCGTGGGCCGACGCCCAACTCCATGGTGTGCACTCGATCACGTCGAGCAACGTGATGCCCTCGGCCTCGAGGCGGCACGAGAACTCCGCCCACGCGTGCACTGTGGCCGCGTCGACGGCCAGACGCGCTGACGTGTCGAGAGAGTCGTCGCCGAACACGAACGGTTCATCGTCGAGCGACGCTTCGTGGCTCAGCACTCCGAGGATGACAGCATCGGGCTTGTCGTCACCAAGAGAGGCGAGCAACTCGACGATCGGTTCGAACTCGTTGCGTGGCGCCCCGTGTACGGCCAGGCCGACGACCGGCCGAAGGGCAGCGTCGAGCAGCAGAAGCACGATGCCCCGGCGCATCGTGCGGAACATCGGCACGATCTCGTCGGCGGCATCGTTGGGACACTCGATCGTCGTCGATTCGCCGGTCGCTTTGTCGGCGATCGATGCGGTGATGCGGGTCGACGCGCCAGTGGGGGTGACGTGGTGGGCCATCCTGGCTCCTTCCGGCAGGGCACGCTCGGGTCGATTCGACGTTCGGAGCGCTGCTGATTCGGACACGGGGAAGTGATTTGGCCGCGAGTGTGGTCGGTGCCCTGTGACACTTTCCGGCGGTGCGCGGCCGACGTGGTGGCGGGCTCAGGTGCCGGTGATCTCCGCAAGGAACGCCTCGACATCGCCGATGTGGCGGGTGCGTCGCATCGGCGGCAGCGCCTGGAGCAGTTCGTGGCGATAGGACTTCGCCGAGTTGAGGCGCGGATCGAGTACCGCGACCACGCCTCGGTCGGTCGACGAACGGATCAGCCGGCCGCATCCCTGGGCCAGGAGCATCGCTGCCCGGGGGAGATCGAGGAGGCGGAATGCCGAGTCACCGAGTTTCTCGCGGCGGGCGACGAGGAGCGGTTCGTCGGGGCGGGCGAACGGGAGCTTGTCGATGACGACCATCGACAGAGCCCGTCCGGGCACGTCGATGCCCTGCCAGTAGCCCATCGTGGCGAACAGGCACGACGTCTCGTCCTCGGCGAACACCTTCGTCAGCAGCGGCTTGGGGAGCTCGGACTGGGTGAGGATGCGAAACGGGAAGTGCTTCGCCGTCATCGCTTCCGCCGCTGCCCGCATGCCTCGCCAGCTCGTGAAGAGCGCCAGCGTCCGGCCGCCGGCGGCCTCGAGCAGCCGGGCGAGCTCACGGTGCATCGCTCCTTCGTACTTGTCGCTGCGGGGATCGGGGAGGTGCGTGGCGCAGTAGAGCAGCGCCTGGTGCACGTAGTCGAACGGACTACCGACGTCGAGTGAGTCGGTGGTGTCGGTCGGCAGGCCGAGCCGGGCCGTGAGATTTGCCGGCACGGTTGCGCTCGTGAGGATCGACACCGTGTTCTCGAACACCGCGGCCGCAAGGCTCGGGCCGATCTCGATCGGAGCGATCCGCAGCACCGGACCTCGTGTGGGCGTTTCCGGTTCCACCCATGCCACCCGCTCACCGAGGTCGAACTTCGGACGCGTCGTCGAGTCACCGTCGTCCGCGCTGGCTGTCATAGCCGGGACCTCGCGCACCGCGCCCAGCTCGGAGGCCAGCGTGAGCTCGTCGAGTAGCCCGGTCGCCGCCTGGATCGCTCGCTGTTTGCGGGCGGCGACACCGCCGGTATCGGTGTCGGGGACGCCGCGGAGCGCGGCCATCGCACGGTTGACGCGGTCCATGGCCACGACGAGGGCGTCGCGAATCTCGGGGACGGCGGCCGGGCCGACGAGCAGGCGCTGGCCGCTGTGTGCCTCGAGCGCCCGGTCGAGCCGGGTGCCGACATCGACCAGGTTCACCGCCGTGTCGAAGTCGGCGATGACCTGCCGGGCGCGTCCGGCGAGGAACGAGAAGCGTCCGGACGAGATCTCGATGCCGAGCCCGTCGGCGACGATGTCCTCCACCTCATGGGCCTCGTCGAAGATCACGATGTCGTGGTCCGGGAGCACGTAGCCGCCGGTGCGCACGTGCTGGGCATAGAGATGGGTGTTCACGACGACAACGTCGGCCGTCGATGCGCGCTGGCGGGCCTTTTCGGCGAAGCACGCCTCGCCGATCGGGCACTTCGACGCCCCCGGGCATTCCCCTGCGCTGACGCTCACGGCGGACCAGGCGGCGACGCTCGGCTCCTTGGCCAGCTCGGCGCGGTCGCCTGTTTGCGTCGATGCCGACCAGGTCGCCAGCCCCGTCACCTCGGCCACGACATCGGCTCGGCTGCCGCGCCGGGACCCGGAGTCCTCGTCCGGGAGCGACAGCTCGCCCTGGTTGCTCGATTGGAGGAGCTCGGCTGCCTTCTGGAGGCAGAAGTAGTTGCTCCGGCCCTTCAGCAGGGCGAAGGTGAACGGCACCCCGAGCGTCTTGGTCAGGAACGGCAGATCCTTCGCCGCGAGCTGGTCCTGGAGGGCGATGGTGGCCGTCGACACGACGATCCGCTTCCCGGACAGCAGTGCCGGCACCAGATAGCCGAGCGATTTGCCGGTTCCGGTCCCGGCCTGCACGACGAGATGTCGGTCTTTGCGGATCGCCGAGAACACGGCTTCGGCCATGGCCGCCTGCCCTTCGCGGACCTCTCCTCCCCCCGGCAGTTGCGCGGTGACGCGGCGCAGCGCGTCCGTCACTTCGGAGGGGCTGGTCACGGAGCGGTGACAGCGGTCATACGGCGACCCGGTTCGGTCGCGGAGGAAACGGAGTGCGCCATGAGGCGGACCATTCTGGTCGACCCGAGTGACAACCCGACGGCGCGAGAGGAGGGGCCCGATGACCGGAGCGGTTGTCCCGGTGGTCGGGGGAGTGGGGGGTACCGTGAGAGGAGTGAGGCGTAACCGTGGCCCCCAGATCCCGACAGCGGCATCGACCGCGCCAGTTGGCCGAGAACTCCCGCCGGGAGTCGATCCGGCGCGCATCCCCGTGCACATCGCTGCCGTGATGGACGGTAACGGGCGATGGGCGAGCCGTCGGGGTCTGCCTCGAACGGAGGGCCACGGAGCGGGGGAGGAGGCACTGTTCGACGCCGTGCACGGCGCGCTCACCCTCGGTACCAAATGGTTCACGGTCTACGCGTTCTCGACGGAGAACTGGCGCCGCCCCGTCGACGAGGTCCGCTACCTCATGAACTTCAACGAATCGATCCTCACCCGTCGTCGCGATGAGCTCAATGAACTCGGGGTGCGGGTCCGCTTCATCGGTCGCCGGAACTGGCGGGTGCCGAAGCGCCTCATCCGCCAGATCGAGGAAGCCGAGGCGTTGACGGCGCGCAACCGACGCATGACGCTGTCGTTCGCGTTCAACTATGGCGGGCGGGCCGAGCTCGTGGACGGCATTGCCCGGATGATCGACGACGGTGTGCGCAGCAGCGACGTCGACGAGAAGCTCATCGCCAAGTACCTCTACGCGCCGGACATGCCCGATCCGGAGCTCATGGTCCGTACGTCCGGTGAGTTCCGCACATCGAACTTCCTCCTGTGGCAGCTCGCCTACTCCGAACTCGTGTTCACCGAAGTGCTGTGGCCCGACTTCCGTCGCGAGGACCTCTACGACGCGGTCCGTGAGTACCAGGGTCGGGCCCGTCGTTTCGGCGGCATCGAACCGGTCTGACACGACCACTGCCGAACATGAGCCCCTGCCACCTGTGCTTCGCAGCTCCGCTGCGCTTCACCACCACCCCAGGTCGCGCGTCGTGAGCCTCTACCGATGCAATGCCGTTGTGCTGCGCACCTACAAACTGGGCGAAGCAGACCGGATCATAAGTGTACTCACTGATGTTCGTGGGAAGGTCCGAGGTGTCGCGAAGGGCGTGCGGAAGACCAAGAGCCGTATCGGGGCCCGGCTCGAGCCGCTCACCCACGTGTCGCTGCTCATGTTCGCCGGGCGCGGAGACCTCGACATCGTGAGCCAGGCCGAGACGATCGAACCGTTCCGGACCATCCGCGAAGATCTTGACCGGCTGACCAAGGCCACGGCGCTGCTCGAGGCCGTTGACCACGTTGCCGTCGAGGGCCAGCAGGACGAGCGTCTGTTCAAGATGCTGGTGGGTGCGCTCCGATCCCTGAACGACCAGAACACGCCGCTCCTCGTCGGCGCGTTCTACTGGAAGCTGCTCAGCCATGAAGGCTACGAACCGTCGCTCGATTCGTGCGTTCGATGCGGGGCAACCGAACTGTTGGTGGGCTTCGATGCGGCCGCCGGTGGCGTGACCTGCCGTTCGTGCTCGCTCGGCGCGCGTGTTTCGCCCGAGGCGCTCGCTCTGCTCGGACGCGTGCTCGGAGGCCAATTGAGCGCAGCGCTACGCGAACCGGACTCCGCAGTGGTGCACGAGGTGGAGCGTCTGGGCACCGTTGCGCTCGAGCACACTCTCGAGCGGCGTCTCAAGGCGGGGCACCTCCTCGACCAGGCATGACGAACGCCTCCGCCCCGCCGCGGACGAGTCCTGGTGGGACGTCGATCGAGGCGCAGCGCCGGGCGCTCCGCCGCGCCAAGGCCGTCGCGTTGTCGATGCTCGTCGTCGCTGCGGTGATCTTCGTCGTGGCGCGTTCCTCCGAGGACGGACGTCCGTGGGTGGGCTACGTCCGCGCCTTCGCCGAAGCGGCGATGGTCGGTGGCCTGGCCGATTGGTTCGCGGTCACGGCGCTGTTCCGCCACCCTCTTCGCCTCCCCATCCCGCACACGGCGATCATCGCCAAGCGCAAGGTCGAGATCGGGCGAGGCTTGGGGGAGTTCGTCCGATCGAACTTCCTCGTTCCGTCCGTTCTGGAAGAACGCGTGCGCGCCTTTCATCCCGCGGCTCGGCTGGCGACGTGGGCGACGCAGCCTTCGTCGGCCGACCGGGTCGGTGAGCTCGCCGCCCGCGCAGTGCGGGCAGGCGGTCAGGCGTTGCGCGACGACGATGTGCAGGAGCTTCTCGTCGCCCAGATCCGCACCCGGCTCGCCAAGATCGAGGCCGCACCGGTGCTCGGCCGCACGCTCACGGTTGCCCTGGCCGACGGGCGCCAGGCGGCCCTGGTGGACGGCACGATCGATCGCCTGGCCGACATGCTCGCTGCCCAGCTTCCGGCGCTGAGAGTCCAATTCGAGCGGGAGTCGCCGTGGTGGGTTCCCGAGACGATCGACAACCGGGTGTTCGCCCGCATCGTCGACGGTGTCGAGCGGCTGCTCGCCGATGTGCGCCACGACCGCAACCATCCCGTACGCGAGTCGATCGAACACGGCATCACGAAGCTGCTCGCCGAGATGCAGACCGATCCCGCGATGATCGCCCGCGGCGAGGCGTGGAAGGCGGAGTTACTGGGTCGCCCTGAGATTGCCGCCTGGGTGGGAGGCGCGTGGCGCGATGTCCGCCTTGCCATCGAGACCGACCTTGCCGATCGTGAGAGTGATCTTCGTCAGCGCCTCGACCAGGCGATCCACCGCGCCGGCGCCCGATTGGCCGATGACGCCGCGCTCGCCCGTCGGGTCGACGACGGCGTCGTGCGCGCCGTGGTCAGCATGGCGGAATCGTCGGGCGCAGAGGTCGCCACGCTCATCGAGACGACCGTGAACGGTTGGGACACCGAGGAGACGGTGGAGCGCATCGAGACGCAGATCGGACGTGACCTGCAGTTCGTCCGGATGAACGGCACCATCGTCGGCGGGCTCATCGGCGTGGCACTCCACGCCGTGTCCAAGCTGTTCTGAGGCCCCGTCGCCCAGCGAGGTCGGGGTCTGCATTGCTCTGCGGAGCAACGCAGTTGCTACATCTCGACGGCCGTGGAGTCAGTCCGTGTTGCGCATGGCTTCCGCGCTCATGGCGAAGTAGCCCTCGAAGCGCTCGCGCAGTTCCCGGGCCGGGGCGAGCTCGTCCAACGCAACCGTCATGGCCGCCAGCCAGTGGTCCCGCTCGGCTTCGCCGATGGCGAACGTCTGGTGGCGCATGCGAAGCCGAGGATGCCCGCGCTCGTCCGAATAGGTCGTCGGGCCGCCCCAGTACTGCGCAAGGAAGAGCGTCAGCCGCTCCCGGGCCGGGGCGAGGTCATGGGGCTCGGGATACAACGACAGCAGGACCGGGTCGGCCGCGACTTCTCGGTAGAACACATCGACCAGAGCCCGGAAGAACCCCATCCCGCCCGCCGCGTCATAGACCGACAACGAGTCGTCGGGAAGTTTCGGAACGATTTCCACCCGCCCAGTATCCCGCCGGGCGGCGTAGCCACGGAGCAAAGCTCCCGGGGAGACGGGCAACGCCAACTAACGTCGACTCCCCATGAGTGAGTTCCCGGACCTCTTCGACCGCATCGTCAATCTCTGCAAGCGGCGAGGTTTCGTGTTCCCGTCGGCCGAGATCTACGGCGGATTCCGGTCCACGTACGACTACGGACCGCTCGGTGCCCTCATGCTGCGCAACGTGAAGAACGAGTGGATCCGGTCGATGGTGCAAGAGCGTGATGACGTTCTGCTCATCGACGTGGCCATCCTTGCGCCGCCCCAGGTCTTCGAGGCCTCGGGCCACCTTGCCAACTTCACCGATCCGTTGGTCGACTGCACGAACTGCAAGACGCGCCACCGTCAGGATCAGCTCGCCGACCCCGACACCTGTCCGAGCTGCGGCAAGAAGGGCACGTTCACGGAGGCCCGGGCATTCAACCTCATGTTCAAGACCCACGCCGGTCCGATCGAGGGAGCGGGTGCCGAGGTCTACCTGCGTCCCGAGACGGCGCAGGGCATGTTCGTCAACTTCGCCAACGTTCTGCAGACGAGTCGCAAGAAGCCACCGTTCGGCATCGCCCAGGTCGGCAAGAGCTTCC
>JANMYF010000330.1:0-1646 GCA_031381685.1 Acidimicrobiia bacterium | reverse complement strand
ATCGCTGGCGCGTCCTCGGCGTGCTCGTACTCGCGCTCCTCGTCACGTCGATCGACCACACCATCATCAACGTCGCGATGCCCCGGCTCGTCGGCGACCTCGGAGCCAACTCGGCGCAGCTGCAGTGGATCGTTGCGTCGTACACGATCGTCTTCGCCGGCCTGCTGCTCACGGCAGGAAGCCTCGGCGACCGCCTGGGGCGCCGACATGCGCTTCTGGCCGGACTCGTCACCTTCCTCTCCGGATCCGTGGTGGCAGCCACGGCGGGTTCGACGGGCACGCTCATCGCCGGCCGCTGCGTGATGGGTGTCGGCGGTGCGCTGATCATGCCGACGACCCTGTCGATCCTCGTCAACGTCTTCGGCGATCCGCGCGAGCGCGCCAAGGCCATCGCCGCCTGGACAGCGGCCAGCGGCGTTGGGATCGCCATCGGCCCCATCGTCGGTGGGGCTCTGATGCGGAGCTTCTCGTGGTCGTCGGTCTTCTGGATCAATGTGCCGCTGCTCGTGGCGGCGTTCGTCGGAGCTCTGCACGTCGTGCCCGATTCCCGCGACCCGCACGCCACGAAACTCGATCCGGCCGGAGCGGTTCTGTCGATCGCCGCGATCGGCTCGCTCGTGTACGCGATCATCCAGGCTCCCGAGCGGGGCTGGACCTCGACCGCTTCGTTGGCCAACTTCGCCGTCGGGACCGTCATCGGAATCGTCTTCGTCGCATGGGAGATGCGCCGCGACGATCCGATGCTCGACATCCGCCTGTTCCGCAGCCGCGGCTTCTCGGCCGGCAGCATCGCCCTCACCCTGCTCTTCTTCGCCATGGCCGGCACGGTGTTCCTGCAGGCGCAGTATCTCCAGTTCGTCCTCGACTACACCCCGCTCGCCGCTGGATTCGCTCTGGTTCCCGCGGCGATGGGCATGCTTCTCGGCACCGGAGCCGGGGCCCGCCTCGCGGCCATGCACGGGGGACGGATCACCGTCACTGCCGGCACCATGGTCGCCGCCGCCGGCGTCGCCGTGCAGGCCGCGCTGGTCGACGGCGGTTCGTACGTCCCGACCGGTGTCGGTCTCCTCCTGTTCGGCCTCGGCGCCGGGATCGCCATGCCGGCAGCGACCGAGATGATCATGGCGACCCTCCCACCAGCCCGCGCCGGAGTCGGCTCGGCCGTCAACGACACTGTCCGAGAGTTCGGCGGAGCCCTCGGCGTCGCCGTCATCGGCAGTGTGGCCGCCACCAGCTACGCCTCGTCGATGCACCGCGAACTCGGGCGTTTCCCCGATCTCACGACTACGGACCGCACCATGTTCGCAAACAATCTCGGTGCCGCCCTCCAGGCGAGTCGCCGGCTCGGAGCCGAGGGGGACCAGATCGCATCCGTCGCTCGGCGAGCGTTCGTGGACTCCATGCACAGCTCGTTGTGGATCGCCGCCGGTCTCGCGTTCTGCGCGGCGATCGTCGCCCTCACGCAACTTCCGCGCCCGACCGCACCGACTGCGGAGACAAGCGGCTCATCGCACGGCTCATCGCATGGGTCATCGCACGGGTCTTCGCTCGGCTCACTGCACGGCACCCGCTCATGAACTCCTACTCCGACATCACGAAAGTTGACAACGCCATGAACATCACCGCCCCAGCACGCACTCGTCACG
>JANMYF010000328.1:0-1912 GCA_031381685.1 Acidimicrobiia bacterium | reverse complement strand
GTGAAGCCAGCGGAGCAACCCGCGGAACGTGTGGAGCCGGTTGTGGGCCTGCGGCCAGATCAAGCTCGCAGGTGAGTCGAGCACTTCTGACGTGACCTCCTGCTCCCGATGTGCCGGCAGGCAGTGAAGGAACTTCGCCGTGGGCGCGGCGGCGGACATGAGCGCCGCGTCGACCCGGAAGCCTTCGAAAGCACGCGCGCGTACTTCCTTCTCCGACTCCTGGCCCATGGAGTACCACGCGTCGGTCGAGACGATGTCGGCCCCGACAACGCAGTCGATCGGCCGGTCGTGGACCGACACCGCATCGGACGAGCGGACGAGCGTCCGGAGGAAGTCGAGTTCCGGCACCGAAGGCCCGTAACCGGCCGGACAACTGAAGCGCACGCGGGCCCCGAGCTTCAACGCACCGACCGCCAATGAGTGGGCGACGTTCGAGTAGTCACCGACCCACGCGATCGTCGCGCCTTCGATAGGGCGCGCATGACGACGGATCGTCTGCAGATCGGCGAGCGCCTGGACCGGGTGCCCGACGTCGGAGAGCAGGTTGACGATCGGGACCTCGGACACCGCCGCCATGCGTTCGAGCACGCGATGGTCGAAGACGCGGGCGGCGATCACGCTGTAGTACCCCTGTAGCGTCCGGGTGACGTCTTCGACACTCTCCCGGACATCGAAGTCGACCTCGGCCTTCGAGATGTACGCCGGGTGACCGCCGAGGTGCACGACGGCCATTTCCGCCGAGTTCCGCGTTCGGGCAGACGGCTTCTCGAAGATGAGGGCCACGCCTTTCCCGTCGAGCAGCGGAGCACGCGGAGCGTCCGCACCGTCGAGCATTGCCGTCAGCTCGTCGGCCCGAAAGTCGGCGATCTCCAGCACATGGCGAACACTCATACGCTGCCACCGCGGATCTGGGCGAGGCAGTTCGCGAAGATCGCCACTCCCTCGTCGAGGTGCTCGTCCGAAAGCGTGAGGGGAGGTGCGATGCGGATCGCGGACGGGGTCACGGCGTTGGCGACGAAGCCGCTCGACATGAGGGCCACATTGAGGTCGGCCGCCAGCGACTCACCCAACTCCACCGCCAAGAGCATGCCGAGACCGCGTACTTCGACGACGCCGGGAATCGCCGCCAGCGCGGCGCGCAGACGCTCACCGGTGGAAGCCGCCCGCTCCGGAATCGCATCGCGCTCCATGATCTCGAGCACCTTCTTGGCCGCGCTCGCGGCGAGTGGCTGGCCGCTGTAGGTCGACCCGTGATCGCCCGGTTTGAATGCCGACGACACCTCACGGGTCGCCCAGCACGCGCCGATCGGCATGCCGTTGCCAAGGGCTTTGGCCAGCGTGACGACATCGGGGCGGGCGTCGGGGCCGAGGAAGTGCTCGAACCCGAACCACTTGCCGGTGCGCCCGAAACCGGTCTGGATCTCGTCGACCATGAACAGCAGGCCGCGTTCGGTGCACAACCGGCGCACGTCGGCAAAGTAGCCAGCCGGTGCGGGCACGACGCCGCCTTCGCCTTGGACCGGTTCGATCATGACGGCCACGGTGGACGGGTCGATCATCCGCTCGATGTCGGCGACGTCGGCCCATGCGGCATGGCGGAAGCCTTCGGGCAGCGGCTGGAACGCCTCATGTTTGGCCGGTTGGCCGGTCATGTGGAGCGTGGCGAGCGTGCGACCGTGGAACGAGCCGAACGTGCTGATGATGTGGTGGCGGCCGTGTCCGCCCCACTTGCGGGCCACCTTGATGGCACATTCGTTGGCCTCGGCCCCGGAGTTCGCGAAGAAGACCTGACCGCCACCGCCGAGCAGGCGGTCGATGGTCAGCGCCACGTGAGGTCCGGGGACGGTGGCGAACAGATTCGATACGTGCACCAACGTGTTGGCCTGCTCGGCGATCGCATCCGCAACTTCGG
>JANMYF010000326.1:0-2916 GCA_031381685.1 Acidimicrobiia bacterium | reverse complement strand
TCGGCGGACGAACGAGAAGTTGACGATGTCGGCGTGACGCACGACAAACGGAAGATCGTCGCGATCCTTCGCAGTCAGCGCGTCGAGGCGGAGATCGGAGTCCGGGAAGTTGATCCCCTTACCGGACTTGAGGTTGGCACCACCGGGCCGGATGTCGGTGATGGTCACCGTGATCTCGTCTGGCGTCACCGTGTCGACCGGACCGCCCATCTTGCCGTCATCGAGCCACACCCATTCCTTCGGGCGAACGGCAGTGAAGGCCTCCGGGAGGGTGCAGCCGATCCGGTGGGTGGCGCCTTCCGGCGTGCCTTCTTCGGCCTCGAGGGAGCGCGTGAGAATCACTCGGTCACCGCGCTGCACCCGGTGCATTTGCTCGCGTCGCGCCAACTCGCCGACCAATGCCGTCGTGGTCGCACCCGCGGCTTCGTCATGATGGGAAAGAGCGAGACCGGTCGTGAGATAGGTGGTCTGTTCCGTCGACACGAGGCATCCGCCGGTTGCGGTTTCGACGACCTTCCACGTCCGCAGCGAACCGCGACTGTCCGTGATCTCGAGACGATCGTCGGGTCGCCGGACTTCGAGGAACGCTGCATCATCGACCGGCACGACCGCGACGCCTCGCCCTGACGGGGCGTCGGGGGCCGGTGTGTTCGTGGCCGTGAGCCACACCAGTGCCGGTTGGGTGACGTGGCCGAGCTCGTCACGGACGGGGGCGACCCGCAGTGCGGCCGGACCGAGCTGCATGGGCCCGGTCCGCAGCTTGGGGCCGGCGAGGTCCATCGCGGTGCGCACCTTCGGAACGTCACGACGGTCGCATGAACCAAGGTTGTCGACCATCGCCTTCCACTGCTCCGCGCTGTCGTGGGCGCAGTTGATGCGGGCGATGTCCATCCCGTTCGCCACCAGCTTGTTCACCAGCAATGGGCTGTCGGCGGCCGCACTCGGGAGTGTGACCATGATGCGGGTCGACCGATGCGCTGGGTTGGGGCCGAGAAGCAGATCGGCGTTGTCCGCCAACAGCTGATCACCCTCGCCGAGCGAGATGCTCGCCGTCACCGGTGACGGGTCGACACCGGCGAGATTCGAGAGCAATCCGAGCACTGCCTCGATCGTGGCCAGCACGTTGGCCTCGCACCGGCCGAGCGAGGAGAGCCCTCGCCCCGCCAGCTTCGCCTGCACCTCGCGCAGGTCATGGCGCCGCAGCTCCACGTAGTGCACGAGGTTGACGGCCGATCGCCGATGCCTCGGATGGGTTGCGGCGATCACGTCGGCGCGGGCGCCCTCAGCGGAAATCAGGTCGGCACGAAGCTCCGCCAACTCTGCAGCGAGCGCTGTCACGTGAGCGTCCATGAATCCCCTCATCATTGCTGACGGGTTCACGTCGGACACTGAACGGAACATGTCCGTTAGATGAACGATCGCCCGAACCGAGTGGACTCGGTTCGGGCGATCTTGACGCTCAGCAGATAACGACGCTCAGCGCGCCGTCGAGGTTCAGGCGATGTCGAAGCGGTCGAGGTTCATGACCTTGTTCCAGGCGGCCACGAAGTCAGTCACGAACTTCTTCTCCGAGTCGGCGGAACCGTAGACCTCCGCGATCGCCCGAAGTTGGGAGTTCGAGCCGAAGATGAGGTCGTAGCGGGTGCCGGTCCATCGCAGTTCGTCTGTCGCACGACTGTTTCCGTGGAAGACGTCGTGCGAGCCCGAGGTCGGCTGCCACTGCGTCGAATGGTCGAGCAGGTTCACGAAGAAGTCGTTGGCGAGCGTCCCGGGGCGGCTCGTAAAGACGCCGTGCTTCGATCCGTCGGCGTTCGTCGACAGAACGCGCAAACCGCCGACGAGCACCGTCATCTCCGGCGCGCTCAGGGACAGCAGCTGCGCACGATCGACCAGCAGCGCTTCCGCCGGAAGGGTGTGGCCCTTGCCGAGGTAGTTGCGGAATCCGTCGGCTGTCGGCTCGAGCACGGCGAACGACTCCACGTCGGTCTGCGCCTGCGAGGCGTCGGTCCGTCCTGGCGTGAACGGCACCGTGATGTCATGCCCGCCCGCCTTTGCCGCAGCTTCGACCGCTGCACAGCCGGCGAGGACGATCAGGTCGGCCATCGACACGGCCTTGCCCGAACCAACGAACGATGCGCGGACTGCCTCCAGCTTCTCGAGCACCCGGCGCAGCTGCGGCGGATTGTTGACTTCCCATTCGTTCTGCGGAGCGAGGCGGAGACGCCCACCGTTTGCACCACCGCGCTTGTCGCTGTTGCGGAATGTCGACGCCGACGCCCACGCCGTCGATACCAATTCCGAAATCGTCAACCCGGAGGCGAGCACTGCCGCCTTCAATCCGGCGATGTCGCCGTCGTTGATCAGCTCATGGTCGAGCGCCGGCACGGGGTCCTGCCAGATCAACTCCTCTGCGGGGACTTCGGGACCGAGGTAGCGAACCTTCGGACCCATGTCGCGATGCGTGAGCTTGAACCAGGCGCGGGCAAAGGCGTCGGCGAACTCCGCCGGGTTCTGGTGGAATCGCCTCGAGATCGGCTCGTAGACCGGGTCCATCCGCAGCGCCATGTCCGCCGTGGTCATCATCGGCGCGTGCGTCCTCGACGAATCGTGGGCATCGGGAACCGTGCCCTGCGCTTCAGGGTTGACCGGAGTCCACTGCTGGGCACCGGCAGGGCTCCGAGTCAGCGTCCAATCATAAGCGAACAGGGTATCGAAGTAGGTGTTGTCCCACGTGATCGGCGTCGGAGTCCACGCGCCTTCGATGCCGCTCGTCGTGGTGTGCACCCCCTTGCCGGTACCGAAGCTGTTCTTCCAACCGAGACCCATCTGCTCGATCGGCGCGCCCTCGGGTTCGGGGCCCATGAGCGTCGGATCACCGGCACCGTGCGCTTTGCCGAACGTGTGGCCGCCAGCGAC
>JANMYF010000324.1:0-12806 GCA_031381685.1 Acidimicrobiia bacterium | reverse complement strand
CGTCGCCGACCTGCTCGTTCTCGTTCACCGAGCACGAGTCGACGACGGCGTCGTTGGCAAACAGCTTGGCGCCGAGCCGAATCGCAATCGCAATGCCATCCGAAGGCCGACAGGGGACGATCTCGCGACGCGCCCCGATCGACAGGTGCATCTCGGCCAGGAAGATCTGATCGACGAACTCCGTGATGACCACCTGGTCCAGCGTCGCGCCCAGGGTCGGGATGAGCGACGCCAGCAGTTCATGGGTCAGTGGCCGGGGCAGCAGTCGCTCCTCGAGGGCCCGCTTGATCGCGGCTGCCTCGGGCATGCCGATGAAGATGGGGAGGAGCCGGTCGGAATCATCGTTCGGGCGCAATTCGACATATGGCGTCCGCGTGCTCTCGTGTACGCGGACGTCGACGATACGAAGCTCAACCACGTTCTTCAGGCTACCGTCCGACCGGACCGGGCACGCCGTCGGTCGCCTGTTGCAGGGCCCTTCGTACGACCACGGTTCGTAGCGTCGCGCCGGCCTGTTCGAGGTCGCCGAAACGGCGGAACGGGTCTTCTGCGTTCACTCCCGCTCGTGGGCGACGACGCAGCAACGGCATGGTCGCCTGCACGTAGAGGTCCGCTTCGCGCTGCGCGGCGTGCAGGAACACCCTCACGTGGCGCGGATCGATGCCGTGGGCCGCAAAGACGACGAGCGACTCGAGAACGCTTCGGTCGCCGCCATCGAATTCCGTCTCGCCGAAGACCGACCTGCCGTGGAGGAAACCCTGGCGAATGGCATCGTCGACCAGGGCCGACGTGGCGCCGGTCGAGGCGATCAACTCGTCGATCGAGTACACGACCGCGAAGTCCAGCTCGGCCGGCTCTTCTGCATCCTCCTGCGGGGTATGGACCGTTCGGCGATGCCCGCCGGCGCGCTCGAGCTCCGGTTCCGGCACGTCGCGCATCGGGGGTGGCACCCGGCGCAGCGGTGCAACCGCCGCATGTCGGGCCGTCGGATGGCCGGCCTCCGCCCGAGCGGCAGCGACGACCGATGGGCTCGACCGAACACCCGTCACCCGTTGTGCCGGGTGTCGATCGGAACCGAGATCGACCCCGTCGTACATCGAGCCGGATTCCGCGTCGGCGCCCTCGATGTCGTCGCCGTCGTCGTCGGGCGAGAAGAACTCGTCGGGCGGTCCCTGGCGCGCCGGGCCGGGACGGGTCGTTTCACGCGACTCTGCGGGCGCGTGGACCGTGGACCGGGCGGCCGTGAGCGGAAGGTAGCGTTCCTGCTGCTCAGCAAGAATGATCCGCAGCCGCTCGAGGTCGGCGCCGTAGAACTTCCGGTACCCAGAGGGCGTCCGCTCCGGGACCAGGAGCCCTTGTGCCTCGAAGAACCGGATCTTCGAGATCGTCACATCCGGAAAATGCTCTTTGAGCGCGTCGAGCACTTCGCCGATCGAGAGATAACTCCGACCGGTGCGGGGAACCTCGTCCGGGCCCGCCGGTCCCGTGCCATCACCGGTGGTCACCGTTCGCCGCGGCGTGGGTCGCCGGCGTCCAGGAAGAGCAGCCGGAACTTCCCGATCAGCAACTCGTCACCAGAGCGCAGTATCGCCGAGGAGATCCGGGTGTCGTTCACGTAGGTCCCATTGAGCGAGCCTTCGTCCCGGATGACATAGCCGTCCGGCGTCTCCCGAATCGAAGCGTGCTTGCGCGACACCGTGACATCGTCGAGAAACACCGTGCAATCGGGGTTCCGGCCGGCAGTCGTCACTCCCTCGCCGAGCGCGAACATTTCGCCGGCGTCGGCGCCGCGATCGAGCACGAGCACCGGAGGTCCGTCTCCGTCGACGCGCACCGTGACGTCACGACGACCCGGTTCCCCCTCCGGGGACATCGGATGCAGCGTGAGGGTCAGATCGTCGCCCACGGCCGTTGCGAGCCGGTGCCCGCAGGCGGAGCAGAAGTTGTCATCGATGGTGTTGCGATGCCCACACTGGCTGCAGAACAGATCATCGGTCATCGTCGGAGCTCCCGTCGCAGCCGTCGCATCATCAGGTCGCTCACTGCTCGGTGAGCGCCCGATACGCCGACGCATCGAGCAGTGCGTCCACCGACGAAGGGTCCACCTCGAGAACGAAGATCCAGCCCGCACCATAGGGATCGGCGTTGAGCAGTTCCGGCTTCGACGCCACCTCCTCGTTGACGGCAACGACCCGGCCGGCAACCGGCGCGAAGATGTCGCTGACCGACTTCGTCGACTCCACCTCGCTCATCGACTCTCCTGCGGCAACCGAGGCGCCCGCTTCGGGAAGCTGCACGAACACGACGTCGCCGAGGGCGTCCTGGGCGTAGTCCGTGATCCCGACCGTCACACGGTTACCTTCGACCCGAACCCATTCATGGTCCGTCGAGTAGCGGAGATCACCGGGGATCAGCATGCCTGCACCCTACCGAAACGCTCCGCGCCCGTCGTGCATCGCATCCCGGTCAGCGGCGAGAGGCCGATTCCGATCGAGCGGCTCGGCCCTCCGCCAGCGCCCGCTTGGCGATCGGCACATACGTGACCGAGGCGTAGACCATGAACCCGAAGGTCGGGATCGTCACGATCCATGCGAGATCGTCGGCCCATCGGCTCCACCCGAATCCACTTCGGCTGCCCAGGAACAACGGGAAGGCAATCATCCATCCCATCGTCTGCGCCTTGCCCGCCCACTGCACGTCGATGCGTCTTGCGCCGAGCGCGGCGATCACGACGACCGCAATCGAGATCGCGACTTCACGGGACACGACCACGATCCCCAGCCATCGGGGAACGGAGCCGTCGATGAGGATCGCCCCGATGCCGGCGGCGAGGAGCAGACGATCGGCCACCGGATCGATGATCTTGCCGAGCGTGGAACCCTGATCGAATCGACGGGCGATCCAGCCGTCGACCCAGTCGGTGGCGCCCAGCGCGGCGAGGAGAATCACGGCCGAACGACGATCCTCACGACCCAGAAGCAGCCAGACGAACACCGGGATCAGACACAGGCGGATCAACGAGATCACGTTCGGGATCGTGAGGATGCGCCCGTCACCGGTTCGAACCATTGCCGGTGAGCGTACCGTCCCACTCAACGGGCTCGGCCGATGGGTTTCACGGGAAGCGCAGACGTTCCGCGAGGGCGGACATCTCCGCCCGGTTGCCGAACGTGCGCTCCCACGGGTGAAGCAAGCGGTCCCCCCCGTACCGGGGAATCAGGTGCAGGTGGATGTGGAACTGCGACTGGTCGGCGGCATGACCGTTGTTGTTCAACAAATTGACGCCCTTGGCGCCGAGGATCTCCCGCTGACGGTTGGCGACGATGCGCGCCGTCGAGAACAGCGGGCCGCCGAGATCGTCGTCGAGGTCGAACAGATCGGTCACGTGACGTTTCGGAACGACCAGCACGTGACCCGGCGTCATCGGCAGCGCATCCATGAACGCCATGGTGTCCTCGTCCTCATGGACGGCGAAGCACGGGCTGGTCCCGGCGACGATCGCGCAGAACGTGCAATACGCCATGGTCGACCCTGGAGTGACGACGAATCAGCGCCGAGCGCCGCTGTTCGCGATCGCCAGCGGCATGTCGACGAGCCGGGCGAGCTCGTTGCGGACCCGACGGACGTCGTTGGCGTCGGCGGGGAACTCGAACCATGTGGCCGGATTACGGGTGACGGCAACGTTGCGGCGCAACAAGAACTCGGCGATCCGCTCACCGAAACGCATCGCGAAGATCCCGGCGCCCTCCTGGGGAGTCTCGGGAAGCACGAACACGAGCTGCGCGCCTCGCCGATCGGTCCGAACACCGGCGTAATCGGTCGTGCGGATCGCCTCACGAACATGATCGCCGAGCTCGCCGAGCATCGAGGACGTGGCCCCTCGCTCCTTCGATTCGGTGGCCGTCAGGGGGATGTCGACGAGCGCGATGCTGAACGTTCGGCCGTAGCGGACCGAGCGAGCGATCTCGTGATCGAGAATGCCCACGAGATGGGTCAACGAGGCGAGGCCGGTCTGGGCGTCGATGCTCGGACCGGTATCGAGACGATGACGTTTGCCGGCGATCGCCGTCAAACCGGCGGCGATCAGGGCTCCGAAGAGGAAGTAGCTGATCGCTCGAACCGTGACCGGCACGAACATCGATTCCTCGGCGGGGCCGGAGCGTCGAATCACGGCGTAGAGGGCCGACGCGGCGAACGCGGCGACCATCGCCCCGCGAAGGCTGAACACCAGGGCTGCGGCGATCACCGGCACATACAACAGCACGCCGACGCTTTCGCTCGGCTGAACCGACCGGATCACGTTGACGATCGCCACGTGGACGACGGCGCAGGCAAGTCCGCCGGCGACTGCCCCGCGTAGCGATCGAATCTGCTCGAACACGCGCTCCATGCATACAGGTTAGGCCCGCGGCTCGTGCCGGGACGTGATGGGATGTGTGACGGACGGGCATCACCGGAGCGGTTCACGGGCGCTGCCAGAATCGTCCCGTGAAGCTTCCGTCGATCCCGTCGACGATCCGCCGTCCCCCGTGGTGGACGCTCTGCTTCGCGACTGCGCTGATGCTCCCGCTCCTCAGCTCCTCGCTTGGCGGCCTCACCCACAGGATCTCGTGCCGGACCGAGTTCACCCCCGACTTCGACGTTCTGGCCGATGGAAGCGCCAAGGCGTTGGTCTCGAGTTCGATCGTCCTCACCCGCGATGGCCCGGCCACCCCGCCACGGTGCCCCGGCTTCACGCTCGACGCTCAGGTCAACCCGTCCGGGCCGACGACGCTCTCCACGTCGATGTCGGTGACGAACGCCGCGACATCGTCGGCCCACGCAACTGCCCAGATCTCGGTCGGAGGCAAGAGCTCCTACATTGCGATGGGCGTGCTCGATTCGGGCCAGACCACGCAGAAGACCTTCGTCGTGCACGTGCCCAACGGCTCGTCGGTGCTCAAAGTCCGTCTCCTCCTCGGCGGCTGAACTTCTCGGGCAGCGACGCCGAGATGGCGCCTCGACGGGTTAGCGCAGGGCCGGAAGCACAGTCTCGCCGAGCATGGCAATGGTGGCGAGAATGCGTCGGTGGTCGACACCGACAGGACGGACGATGGTCATGGCGAAACCGGCGCGTTCGTAGGCGCGCAGCCGCTCGACGACGGTGGCGGGAGACCCCACGAGCGTGTTCTCCGGCACCAGCCCGCGTGACGACACGGTGACGACACGCTCCATCGCCCGACGGGCCTCGTCGTCGGTCTCGCCCAGCACGACGTTGCGGCGCAGCACCGGGAACGGCGGGCGTCCGTGTTCGGTGGCGGTGCGACGGTAGCGGTCCAGTTCGATCATCAGTTCATCGTCGGGCATCCGTGTGTCACTCACCCACGCGTCGCCGAGCCGTCCCGCCCTCTCGACGGCAGCACCGCGCCGACCGCCGACCCACAGACGGATCGGCGTCTCCGGAAGCGGTCCGACGCGAACCTTCTCGAGTCGGTGGTAGCGACCCTCGAAGCTCACCTCCTCGCCGCCAAGAAGCCGGCGGACGAGCTCGACCACCTCGTCGGTACGGACGGTCCTGCTCTTCAGGGCCATGCCGAACGCCGCAAACTGGGCTTCCGTGTCGCCGATGGCGAACGCCGCGGTGAACGGTCGCTCGGTGAACGCGGCCAGAGTACCGAGTTGCTCGGCCAGCACGACCGGGTGATGAAACGGGGCGAGGAGCACGCAACCGAGCGGTACGTCTCCCACCTCGGCCGTCAGCCGGGCGATCAACGGCACGGGGGCGAACGCATTCACGGGAGCGGCATGTCGGTCGCCGACCAGAAGCAGGTCGAGCCGTGCCTCCCCGACGGCGCGGGCAAGGGCAAAGAGGCGTTGAGCCTGATGCCGGGGAAGGAAATCGTCGGGCTCATCGTCGCCCGGAACGCCGCGATCGGCGTTCGCCGGTTGATGCCGGTTGCTTGCACCAGGATCGCTCGGATATACCGATCGCAACGACGCGCCGAGAAGCATCGGAACCGCCGCGGGTCAGTCGACCGGCGAGAACGCCTCGCGGTTCCCCCAGCGATTCCAGCTCGTGACCTTCTCGACCGGCTTGCGTCGGGCGACGCCCCATCGTCCGAGCGGGTGACCGACGGGAAGGAGCGCCACGATCTGCTGATGGGACGGGACACCGAGAATGTCACGGCACGACTGCTGCTCGATGCGGTGGACCGTGGTGAGCGAGGTTCCGAGCCCGAACGATCGCGCCGCCAGGATGAAGTTCTGGATGGCCGGGAACACCGATCCGAGAACCGAACCGATGTCGAGCGGGCCCTGCTCGTCGGTCAACGTGAGGTCGATCCCGGCAACGCAGACGGCGACGATGACCGGCACCTCGTGGAAATGCTCGGCCAGGTGATGGGCCGCCGCGACAGTGCGATTCCAGGAGGCTTCGTCCTCCGGTGACCGATGAGCCGTGGCGGTCGGCAGCATGGCCCGCTCGTAGCGTTCGTAGCAACGTCGGTAGAGGTCTGCCAACTGGGTTCGGACGGCCGGATCGTCCACGACCACGAAATGCCACGGCTGGATGTTGCCGCCGCTCGGTGCCTGCACGGCGGCGCGGAGGCACGCTTCGATGGCCATCCGTTCGACCGGCTCGTCGGAGAACCGGCGCATCGCTCTCGTCGTGAGGAGCGCTTCGTAGAGATCGACCTCATCCATGGAACGTTCCTTTGTCGATGTTGTAGGCGCGCTGAATATCAGCGCGCCGAGCGGTATTTCGACGCCTTGGCCGCCAGCCGACGACGGAATGGGCCACGTGAAGCACCAGCCGATGAACCAGCATGATCATCGGCCGCGGAAGACCGGGGTGCGCCGATCCCGACGCGCCGCGAGCGCCTCGAGGTGATCGGCCGAGAGCAGCGTGATCAACTCCGCGTTGGTGGCGGTGTCGAACGAAACGTTCAAGGCATCCTTCACCAGCTTGTTGACCGCCGCCTTCGTCGCCCGCAACGCGAGGGGAGCGCCGTCGCCGAGGCGCCCGGCGAAGGCCAGCGCGTCGGCCAGCACCGATTCCTGCGGCGATACGTGGGAGACAAGACCGAGCCTGAGCGCCTCCTCGGCGCCGACGGCGTCACCGCTGAGCAGGTAGCGCTTCGCCAGCATCGGCCCGAGGACGAGCGGCCAGATTGTCGTGCCACCGTCGCCGGCGACGATGCCGACCCGCACGTGGGGATCGGCGATCGTGGCCTCGGAACCCATGAAGATCGCATCGCAGAGCAGGGCGATCGACGCGCCCAGCCCGACTGCCGGACCGTTCAGCGCGGCGACCACCGGGATCTCGATGTCGACCAGATCCCAGATGATCGACTTCGCGTCCCGGCGGAGATGCTCGAGGGATGCGATGTCGTGGAGCTCATCGAACCATGCGAAGTCTCCGCCCGCGCAGAACGCCTTCTTCGATCCGGTGAGCACGACGGCACGTGCGACAGGCTCGTCGCGAAGAGCCCGGAAGAGCACCGCAAGGTCGCGGTGCAAGGTGGCGTCGACGGAGTTGTAGTCACTCGCAGGATTGTCGATCGTGCAGACAAGGATCTCCGCACCGCCGGCGAGACTGGTCCGGTCGACCTTGATCGTCTCCAGGCCGAGCGCCTCGACCCGTGTGCGGTGACCATCGGACATACGCGCCACCCTAGCGGGGCAGCACCGGGCTTCCCCGGGACGCCAACGCGCGTAGGTCCTCGCGGTCAGTGGCATCCCAGATCACTGCCCGCACCATCCCGCATACCAGCCTCGCCGCCGATTTTTCGCGATTTCGGGCCATGTGGGATGCCGACCGGGCCGATGTGGGGTGGCGATGGGTGATCACGGCAGCCGGTGGGTCAGTACCCTGGCGGCGATGGCACGATCGTGGAAGAAGCCGGGGCTCGGCGGGTCCCTGCTGTATTCGCTGCTCGCCTTCATCGTGAGCAGCGTGATGGCCACCTTCGCCCGGCTCGAGATCGCGAGGTCCCAACAGCGGACCACAACCCTCCGGGGCCTGCCGCCCGGCGGACTGATCGTCGTGGCCAACCACACGAGCATCGCCGACGGCGTCTTCCTGGCGCTCGCCGGCCGCCAACTCGGGCGACCCCTGCGCCTCCTCGGCACCGCCGGAATCATCGAGGCCCCGGTGCTGGGCAGGGTGTTCCGCGCCCTCGGGTTCATCGCCGTGGACCGCAAAGGCCCGAACCCGGCTGAAGCACTCCGCCCGGCCGCTGACGCGCTCCGGGCCGGCGAAGCCATCGCGCTCTATCCCGAGGGTCGCATCACCCGCAACGACCGGTTCTGGCCGGAACGGGCCAAGACCGGTGCCGTCCGACTCGCCATCGAGACGGGCGTACCGATCATCCCGCTGGCCTCGATCGGGGCGAATCGCGTGGTCGGGCGTCGGCGCCGCCTCGTGAGCCTGCTCATCGCCATGTTCCGCCGGCCCGACGTAACCATGCGCCTCGGCACACCGTTTTCCGCCCGCGCGTACCTCGGACTCCCGCCGACCGGTCCGGTGCCTCTCCTGGAAGCGGCGGACGTGCGGGCCGCTACCGACGAAATGATGCGACAACTCGTCGCTGTTGTCGCTGAACTCCGCAACGAAACGCCACCGGACCCGCTCGGCGTTCCCCGCGTCGACGAGGAACCCGGCCCGCATTCTCCCTGAACACGCCGAGGTGAACTCGACCGGCCCGAGCCGGCCGAACGCGCCGAATCGGCCGTTCACCACCACCAGGGAACGGCCGATCCGGGCGCCGTGTCCTTGCGGACACAGCGCTCTCGCGAGAACGCCGGGTGGCGGACCACCCGGCGCTCTCAGATGTTCTCCGTCGTCAGACGACGGCGACGTTCAGCTTGATGGTCGCCGACAGCGCCCCGGACGTTCCGATGATCGAGACCTGCACCGGCGCTCCCGTCGGCGTCGGGGTGGCCCCCGGCGCCGCATCGAAGACCAGGGCGATGATCGAGGGGGAACTCGTCGTCGTGGTGCCCGGCCGGAGCGTCACGCCGGCCGGTAGACCGGAAACCGACAGGACCACGGCGCCACTGAACCCACCGAAGGACTTCAGGGTGACGAAGGTCGTCGCCCCGCTCCCTCTGGCGATCCCGAAGTCAGACGGTGAAGCCGAGAGCGTGAAGCCAACCGGGTTGTTGACCACGAGCTGCACATTCGCCTGCTGGGTGAATCCGCCCGAACGGCCGGTGACGATGATGCTGTAAACGCCGGGAGGCGTCGACGCCGTGGTGGTGACCGAGAGCGTGACGTTCTTGTTCGACACCGTCGACGAGAGCGAGAACGTGGCTCCGGTCGGCACGCCAGCGACGGAGAACGACACCGTGGGCGTCACGGAACCGGTCTTGCGGAGCTCGATCACCGTGCTTGCCTTCCCTGGCGAATTGAGCGTGAGGATCGGGTTGCTCGGCACGAGCTGGAAGTCACTGATCGCCGTGACGTTCAAGGCGACCGTGCCCGTTCGCACGGTGCTTCCGGCGGTGGCCGAGACCGAAATGTTGTACCGACCGCTCTGCGTCGCCACGCCGGGCGTCACATACAGGTTGGTGCTGGCCGTGCTGGGGTTCGGCGCGAAGTTCGCGGTCGCTCCGACCGGGAGCCCCGAGAGCGAGAACGAGACCGGACCGGTGTAGCCCGTCGAACGGTCGACGGTGACGCCGAACACCGCGGTCTGATTGGTGGCCACCGTCAAGTCCGGGTTGTCAAGGCGCAACCCGAAGTTCGCTGGCGCCGACGTGACCTGGGGCTGGGTGACCGGAGGCGCCGTGAACGGGGGCTGGGTGACCGGAGGCGCGCCGTTGACGACGAGCCGGAACAGGGCGCTGCGCTCACGGGTGCCCGTCACCCCGAAGAGTTGGTAGACCCCGTTGGAACTCGGGGCGTTCGTCGGGACGAACACGTCGAGCGCGTAGCGGTTCGTCGAGGTCTTGCGGACGCTCACGTCCATGAAGCTCGGGACTCCGTCGACGTCCCAGCGGAGTACAGGCCGGTAGCCCGGGGTTACGCGTATGGAGATGGGGAAGCTGGCCACCCCACCGGCGTTGACGGCGATGGCGTCGGGCGAGATGGCGATGGAGTAGTCGGTCTTGGTCGACACGCGGCGCCGGGTCGTGGCATCCGCAGCCGGCACCAGAGCAGTTGCGCCGAGACCGACGAGGGCCACGACGGCGAGGAACCTGGCCCGCCAGAAGCGTCGGCCTCCACGAGTGGTGCTGGTAGTGGTGGTGGATACGGAAGACATGGCGACTCCTGAGGGAAGGATCTCTGCTGGGCAGATCCTTCCCGATCGGTGTGAAGGACGCGTGAAGGAGCTGCCAGGGCGGGGTGAACCCGGCGTCAGCCACGAAGCCGGGGACCGCGGCTACCTTCGACGGCATGCGTTTTGCCCGTCTGCTCGCAACGCCGGGAGTCGAGGAACGGGTCGTGCTCCGGTCCACATTCGGCTTCATGGCCTTCCACGGAGGCAACCTCGAACGGGGCACCGACGACATCGCGACCGAGGCGGCCCGGCGCGCCGGGGCCTCGCTCTACGCGGTCATCCAGTCGGCCCCACTTCGCGAGCACCTTCCGTCGACCGCGGTCCGCGCCGCCGAGTCCGCGGCGCTCCAAGAGTTCTTCGATCACGTCGATGTCGTCTTCGCCGTGCACGGCTACGGGCGCGAGGGCCTTTGGACGTCGACGCTGCTCGGAGGATCGAACCGCCACCTCGCCTCGTCGCTGGCGTCGAGGCTGCGTGAGCATCTCCCGGCCTTCCATGCGGTCGACGACACGGAGGCGATCCCGGCCGAGCTGCGCGGCATGCACGACGACAACCCGGTCAACCAGCCTCGCTACGGAGGCGTTCAGGTCGAGCTGCCGCCACGCGTTCGGGGCCTCACGCCGCACGCCGCGCAGTTCGAGCGCATCGACGGACGGATCCCGTGGACCGAGTCGCTGATCTGCGCGCTCAGCGAGACGGCGGCGGCATGGACCCGTCCGGCCGAACCCATCCTTCACCCTCGGCGTACCGCCTGACGATCCGGGCCGGGCTCCCGGCAACGACGCATCGGTCGGGTACATCCCTCGTGACGACCGAACCAGCGGCGACGGTGACGTGTTCACCAATCGTCACCCCTGGGAGCACAATCGACCCGTGGCCGAGCCACGAACCCGATCCGATGCGTACGGGTTGCTCTGGCATCGACTGGCCGCCGATCGGGCGCGAGATGTCCTCGTAGCCATGGTTCTGGTCGGTGATGTAGCAGTTGTGCCCGGTCCACACGTCGTCGCCGATGTCAACGCTCCAGTGCGACACGATGGCCGTACCCTTGTTGATCAGGCAGCGATCCCCGATCCGCAGCACCGACTCCGACATCATCGTCTGGTCCTCCGCGATACCGACGGACAGGGTCACGCCGGGTCCGATGTAGGTGTCGGCGCCGATGTGCATGTAGCGCTCGCCGTACAGGGTGTTCCACGGAAAGGCGAGAAATGATCCGTGGCCGAACGACCCGAACCGGCGCGCCCGCCGGGAGTGCTCGCCGACCGCCCCCCAGAGCTGCATCCGCTCCCACCCGTGACGAACCAACTCGCTGCGCTGCTCGGCGAGCCAGGTCCGCAGTCCGTTGGGAAGAGGGAGACGCGAGACCACGGGCGGCGACAGTAGCGGCAGGCCGGTGCGAGCGCGTCCGCGCGATGCGACAAGCGGCGATGGCACGTGCTGAACTGCCGATGACCACTCCCGCCGTTTCCCTTCTTCTCACGCGAGGCCCCCGATGAACCGCTCGCTCTTCCAGGTCGCGTATCTCGTCAACGACATCAACGCGTCGATCCAGCGTTGGAGTGATCTGCACGGCGCCGGCCCATTCGTGGTGACCCACCACCACAAGACCGACCGCTTCATGTACCGCGACACCGACCAGGAAGCCGACGTCTCGTATGCCTTCGGCTATCTGGGCGACGTCATGATCCAATTCATCACGCAGCACGATGACACCCCGTCGATCTACCGCGACATGTACGCGGCCGGTGAGGAGGGCTTCCACCACAACGCCTACCTCGTCCACGACTTCGAAGCCGAATACGCGCGGCTCACCGACATGGGGTACACCCCGGCATGCCGCCTCTACGCCGACGGGGTCGACGCCGCGTACTTCGATACGAGAGCACTCAACGGCGGTTTCACGGAAATCCATGGTGATCCGCCACACATCCTCGGGGCTTTCGCGCAGTGGCGCCGCGCCCATGAGCTCTACCAGCCCGGCATCGATCCGGTGATCACGGAGCGGCCGCGCCGCTGACCCGGCCCGTCGTCGGAAGCCCTGGGTTCACGCTCAGGGCCGTGCCTGGGCGAAACTGGTACCCCATGGCCCTCCCCGAACACGTCGCAACCACCCGATCAGGACCCGTGAAGGGGACTGCGCTCACCGCCGACGAGCGACACGAGCGGCCCGTCATCCGCTTTCTGGGCATTCCTTTCGGTGCTCCGATTTCCGGTCCGGCCCGCTTTGCCGCACCACAGCCCGAAGTCCCGTGGGCCGACCTGCGCGACTCCACCTCCTATGGCGACTTCTGCCCACAGAGCGTCTCCATGACCGGAGCGGTCCTCGGCGCCCGCCAGAAGCCCGGAGCCGACGACTGCCTCAACCTCAACGTGTGGACGCCCGGCATCGACGACGCCTCCCGTCCGGTGATGGTGTGGATCCACGGAGGCGCCTACGTGACCGGGGCCGGATCGATCCCGTGGTACGACGGTCAGCGCTTCGCCGCCAACCACGACGTCGTCGTCGTCACCATCAACTACCGACTGGGCGCCCTTGGGTAC
>JANMYF010000281.1:0-8385 GCA_031381685.1 Acidimicrobiia bacterium | reverse complement strand
GCACGATCTGTCGCTCTCCGAGCGCCCTCATGTCGGTGACTCCACGCAGCGCGCGTCCGATGAGGCGCTGGATCTCCTGGGTGCGTCCCGACTGCTTGCCCTTCGCCGCTTCACGATTGTTGCGCTCGGGGGTGGCGCCGGGGAGCATCGAGTATTCGGCCGTGACCCAGCCCTTGCCGCTGTTCTTCATCCAGCGCGGGACGTCCTCGTCGATAGACGCGGTGCACAGCACCCGGGTGCGTCCGAACGTCACGAGCACAGACCCGGCGGCGAACTCGGTGTAGTCGCGCACGAAGCTGACCGGTCGGGGATCAGCAGGAGAACGGTCGTAGCTACGCACGGTGAACACGGCCGTCGAGGCTAGAGGATGCCCGGCACCCGATCGGGTCCATCGGGAGAGAGGTTGCCCCCAGGCTGGCCCGGCGCTGCGCCGGGGCCGCCGTGCGGCCAATCACCTCCCAACGCCGATAGGAGGTGTCCTACCCCCATTTATGGGGGCAACCTCTCTCCCAATGGACCGGGATGGGGGCTGGGCATCCTCTAGCCTCGACGGCCGTGTTCACCGTGCGTAGCTATGACCGTTCCCCTGCTGATCCCCGACCGGTCAGCTTCGTGCGCGACTACACCGAGTTCGCCGCCGGATCGGTCCTCGTGACCTTCGGGCGCACCCGGGTGCTGTGCACTGCTTCGATCGACGAAGACGTGCCGCGCTGGATGAAGAACAGCGGCAAGGGGTGGGTCACCGCCGAATACTCGATGCTCCCCGGTGCCACCCCCGAGCGTAACAACCGAGAGGCGGCCAAGGGCAAGCAGTCGGGGCGCACCCAGGAGATCCAGCGACTCATCGGACGTGCGCTGCGTGGAGTCACCGACATGCGTGCGCTCGGGGAGCGCCAGATCGTGCTCGACTGCGACGTCCTCCAGGCCGACGGTGGTACACGCACGGCCAGTATCTGCGGCGCCTACGTGGCGCTCCACGATGCCTGCACCCGCCTGGTCCAGAGCGGAGCGATCAAGACCCATCCACTGGTCACGTCCTGCGCGGCAATCTCCGTCGGCATGGTCCGTGGCACGCCGATGTGCGACCTCGACTACAGCGAGGACTCGACCGCCGAAGTCGACATGAACGTCGTCATGACCGGCGACGGCCGTTTCGCCGAAGTACAGGGCACGGCCGAGGGCAAGACGTTCACCCGGGCCGAGCTCGATGCGCTGATGAACCTCGCCGAAGGCGGCATCACGGTGATAAGCGCGCTGCAGGCCGAGGTGCTCGCGACCGCACCGTCGCCGAGGGCGTGACGATGCACGACCGCATCACGACCGATTGCCGCCGTGCGATTGCCGGCGCGATCCTCGCCGCTCTGGCCTTTTCCGGCTGCACGGGTTCGAGCGCCGAGACGGGTCCGGTGCCGTCGACCGACATCGGCGTCGCCGCGTCGACCGTGCCGGCAGTGGTCACCACACTCGCAGTGCCAACCACCACGGTTGCTCCGACGACGACCTCGTCGACCACGTCCACGACCACGACCACGACGACGATTGCGCCCACCAACACGATTCCCCACGGTGCCGGGCCCATACTCACGACCACCGATGGGTCGACGGTCGATTCCGACGCCGCCGAAACCGCGAAGGCGATCTACGACGCGGCGATCGTCCGCGACTACGCAACGATCAAAGCGATCATCGGCGATCGGCGGTTCCGGTGGGGCTTCGTCGGCGAGCGGCGACCGGCCGAACAGTGGCAGAAGGAGTTCGACGAAGGCGGCCCCGACGCACTCGCCCGGATGGTCACCCTGCTCGACCTTGCGCCCACCGTCGACAAGCGGGGGAACACCGTCTGGCCGTATCTGGCCACGAAGGACCCGGCCGAGTGGAACGAACAGGACCTCCTGGCCCTCGCCACGCTCGGCTTCCGGCCAGAGGACATCGAAGCCACTCGCTTCAAGGGCGTCTACAAGGACTTCCGGCTGATCATCGGCCCCGATGGAATCTGGACGGCTTTCGGTGTCGGCTACTGAGCGCTCCCCACGATGACGCTTCGGTTGGTCACGGCGACGGCGAACCCGTCGAAGGTCGCGGAGATCAACGCCATCTTCGGGCGATCGCTCGACGTGGAGCTGCTGCCCCGGCCTGCCGATGTCCCCGACGTCGTCGAGGATGCGGACTCTCTCGTCGAGAACGCCCGACTCAAGTCCCGGTCGCTCTGCGCGGCGACCGGGATCGCCGCGGTAGCCGACGACACCGGGCTGTTCGTCGATGCGCTCGATGGCCTTCCCGGTGTGCACTCTGCCAGGTACAGCGGAGAAGGCGCCACGTCAGAGACGAATGGCGCCAAGCTGCTCGCGGAACTCGACCGGCTTGACGCGCGCTCGCCGGAGGAACGTTCGGCCTCCTTTCGCACGATCGCCATGGTCTCGTTCCCCGACGGCACCGATGTATGGGCCGAAGGGGTCATCGAAGGCACGATCGTGTCGGCGGCGCGGGGAACGAACGGGTTCGGTTACGACCCGCTGTTCGCGCCGGACGACGCCTCCGTCGCCCCGGGCCTCACGTTCGGCGAGCTCGACGCCCAGACGAAGAACCGCGTCTCCCATCGCGCCCGGGCCTTCGTCGCCCTCGCGGAGCAGCTGCGCAACCTGCCAATGCAGTAAGCGCGCCTACCAGCCGCGCAGGTCGATCGGCCAGACGTCGACAACATCCGCCTCCGTCCCCTCCTCGGTCGACGTGATCACGTTGTAGCGCTCGTGGTAGGCCACGGTCGGATCGCAGTGGGCGGGGATCAGCCTGACCCGGTCGCCCACCTTCACGCCGGCAAGCGCTCCATCGGGGTGGGGCGCGAACGTGACGTGCTCGTCCGAGCAGAGCCAGACATCGGCATGGGGGAGTGACGGATTGCCGTGGTCCATCCCAAACGCCTTGAGTCCGGCGTCGGCAACGGCGTACGGACGGCGACCGGAACGGTTGGCGCTCACCACGGTCGCCTCGACGAACAGCGCCTGACGGAATCCCTGCGAGAGCGTGGCGTACTGCGCATCCATGAGCACATAGGAACCTGCTTGGATCTCGTTGGCGTGATGATTGGCGAGGTGGGTGCCTGTTCCTCCCGACGAGATCAGCGATCCGCCCACGTGCCCGTGCGCAGCGAGAAGGAGCTCCATCGCAGCATCCACCTTCGACTGCTTCTCTGCGTCGTCGACCATCATGAGGTGTCCTTCGTACCCCATCACGCCGCGCACCAGGAGACCGAGCGAGCGGGCGAGTTCAGCCAACGGCCCCGACTCACCGACAGAACATCCGCAACGCGGGAGCCCGACGTTGATGTCGATCACGACCTCCTGCACGCCGCCCGCCGCTGCCGCCCGGACGGTCGTTTCGGAGTCGACCGCAAGGGTGACACGCGCGCCGGCCGCGACCACCGCTCCGAGCCGTTGTGCATCGACGACCTCGTTGGCCAGCAGCAGGTCATGGCCGAGGCCAGCCGCGGCCATGCCTTCGACCTCTCGGATCGTCGCGCACGTGAATCCGAGGTGTCCGGCGTCCGCCTGGCGACACGCCACTGCGGTGCTCTTGTGGGCCTTGACGTGCGGTCGAAGCCGTGGGCCCGGGTGTCGCGTCCCCATGAGCGCGATGTTGTGGGTGAACGCGCGGTGATCGAGCAGAAGCGCCGGTGTGGTCAGGTCCGTGGTGCGCACGAACGGACCGTAGCCTGAGCTGATGCCGCTGTCCGACGACGCTCTGGAACGCGCCATCAATCACGCCGATCTCGACGCACTGACCGAGACTGTTGACTCGCTGTGTCTCGATGAACGCTTCAATGAGCTCGTTGCACTCCGTCATCGTTGCCGCGCCGCCCTCGTCCGAGGGCTGCAACTCTGGCCCGTTGCCGCGTACTGCGACTACCGGCTTGCGCTGGACGCACCCGACGCCCGCGCCCTCACCGGTCTGGGTGAGCTGAGCGAGCGGTTCATGCTCGGACCCGTCGCTGAGGTGTTGGCCAGCAGACATACCTTCTCGTCCCTTTCTGATGCTCTGCCCATCAGCCCCGAAAGCGCGGCGTTCGCCCAGGAACGCGTGCTGCGCGGAGAGGACCTGGCCGCAGACGCGTTCGCTCTTCACCTCCCCGACGTGCTCGGTCTTCCCCTCACCCTGCAGCACTGGGAGCCCGACTACGCGCTCGCCGAGTATCGACCGGACCGTGTGTGCTGTGACCCTCCGACGATGCCAAGGTCGTGGTCGACCGCCTCATTGACGAAGGCGGATCGAATTGTCGACCCGGCGGTGGAGGGTGCGCTCCGCGATCTGGTTGCGCCATGGCTCACCGGGTCGAACGGCCGGGTGGAGGTCGCAACGGTCGAGGGCACGGCGCTAGATGCCGTCGGCGCCCTTGGGCTTCGGCGTGCATCGTTTGCCGAGGTCGCCATGGCGGATGCTGTGGCGTACATGGCGTGGGCAGCGTCCACGGGCGGGGCGAATGGACGGCGTCGAGGGGCGGCAACGGGGCGAATGCGGGCATGGTGGGCTCTCGGCGCGCTCACCGGTCTCGACGAGGAGGAGGTCCATCCCGACGAACTCGGCGAGGCTGCCGCAGAACTGCGCTACTTCATGTGGAACGATGGCTCGCCGGAGACCGGGTGGTCGCTTCGCGTTGCGGTCGAGGATGCGGTGGACGGTCTTGCCTGGGCGATTGCTGCTGTGGACGCCGCCTGAGCACCGCACCCGATGCCCAGGGAAAGCCGGCCGACCGCGCTTACCTCTGCAGCCGTTCCATCAGGGCCGGGAGTTCGCGGAACGAAGAGAGCTCCCAGAACGACGCGCCGTCCACGTTACGGGTATGCGAGCCGAGGTCGATCTCCTGAACGGTCTCGTGGGCCCATGTGAACTGATACGGAATGTGAACCCCGACCGCTCCCAACTCAACTGCGGGTAGCACGTCGGACTTGACCGAATTCCCCACCATCACGAACTCGTCCGCGCGCAGATCATGTCGACGCAGGACACTGGCATAGGTGACGACATCCTTTTCTCGGACCACTTCCACGCTACGGAACCAGTGGTAGATCTCGCTCTCCTCCACCTTGCGGTGTTGGTGGTGCAGATCACCTTTGGTGATCACGATGAGCGGGTGCGACGACGCGAGCTCCTCGAGGGTGTCGGCAACTCCTGGTAGGAGATGCGCCGGGCGCTCCAGCATCTCTTTGCCCCGTTCGAGGAGGATCGCGAGATCAGATGAGCTGATCTCGCCGTCGGAGAGCGTCATGGCCGCCTCGATCATCGAGAGCGTGAAGCTCTTCACCCCGTAGCCGAACAGCGCGAGGTTGCTTGTTTCGGTGCGGAGCAACTCGGCCCGCGCCACGTCAGGGGGCACCCAGGCACTGACAAGGTCAGCGAAGGCGTCTTCCGTCGCCGCGAAATGATCCTCGTTGTGCCAGAGCGTGTCGTCGGCGTCGATGCCGATGGCCGCAATCTTCATCCCCCGATTGTCGGTCATCGCCGATGAGAAGATGAGGATGAATGCCGATGGGCTTCCCGCTCCCGGTCGACGCGGTCGCTCGCGGTCGGGGCGAATCCAGCCCGTCAGCCCCGACGAGCGGCGCTGGCAGCCAGGTCCTGTGGTCCGTTCGAGGGGTACCCGTGACCCGAGCGGACGACGGCCGACCAGAATCCGAGGATGGATGTGACGGTCGCGGCATCGTCGCCGAGCGCCCGCATGAATGGTGCCGTCTGGTCATCCGTCGCCCGCTCGATCCGCTCGCGGGTCTCGTGGCCGGCTGCGGTCATCGATGTCTCGTCGATCAGGCCCGCCAGACGGAGCCGCTCGAGCCCTTCGTCGAGCTGATCATCGGTCCAGGCCCTCGTGCGCACGTAGGACTTGAACGGAAGGCCCCAGTAGCGCTCGGTCATCAGGCCGATCTCGACGGCGTCGAGCCCGGCGGAGATCCACGCCGCCGTGTGGGAATCGCCCCGAAACTCGCGTAGAGCGTCGCCGTAGACGAACACCCGGCCCATCGCGTCACTCGGCGTCGGTGCGCTGGTTGCGCCGGCGAAGAGCGGACGGCCTTCCGGGCGGCACGCCTCGACGGCCCGAGCAAGCGCGGTCGCAACGATTCGGGTGCCGTCGGGTTCGGGGCCGAGCAGCCGTCGCAGCTGCGCGAGGGCTCCGTCGTGGCGGGCCTCACGGATCGTCGCGGCGTCGGTCTTCGTCCAACCGAACGCGACCGACGCGACGACGACGTCCGGGTTGAACACCCCGAAGGCCGACGCGACCAGCCGGCCGGAGACCTGGCCGAGGAGCGATCCGCGACTTGTGAAGTAGGCCGGGCCATCGGGCATGGCCACGCCGTGCAGGACCTTTGCCGACGGAGCGAACCCGAGGGCGGCGTAGTTCGTGTGGCACTCGGGGGAGAAGTAGACCTGCCCGATCACCGGCTCCAACGCGCCGGACAGAGCCCGTGAGGCGGCACGGAGGGCTTCGGAAGCAGCGGAAGGCATGAAGCAGAGTGTGGCCGTCCAGATGTCCTGCGACAAACCGGGCGTTCCTCACGGGTTCTGGACCGGGCGGCGACGTTCGGGAGTGATTGGCGACGTCGCCAACCCAGCCCCTGCGTGTCGCCGACCGGTCCAGGTGCGCGGCCAATTGCGCGATTTCGTCGGTCGGTCAGGCGACCTTTGCGGCCGCGTCCCGGTCCGCCGCCACGGCGTCGAATGAGTCGTACTCGTCGCCCGTGTCGGCCCAGTGCTCGTATTCGATCACGCCCATCTCGGTCCACTTCTGGCGCAGCCAGCCGTCGCCGGCGTCGAGCAGGCCGAGCTTTCGGCAGTTCGGAACGATCTTGGAGAACAGGAGCTTCTGGAAGTCCTTGTACTCGTTGGGGATCTCGAGCTGGATCTTGACCATCTTTCGCACATCGACGTCCATCCGTTCCCACACTTCCTGCTGGAGGAATCGGTCGCGCATCCGGATGCCGGCTTCGAAGGCGAACTCCTGACGTTCGCGGATCTCGGCTGCGTCCATGCCGTCGTAGGCCTCCTTCAGAGAGATCACCCCGAACGCGACGTGGCGGGCCTCGTCACTCATCACGTAGCGGAGGAGCTGCTTGAGGAGCGGTTCTTCGATCAGGAGGTGCATGAACCCGAAGGCGGCGAGGGCGAGGCCCTCGACCATGATCTGCATGCCGAGGTACGTCATGTCCCAGCGGCTGTCCCGGATGATGTCGGTGAGCAGCGCCTCGAGGTGCGCGTTGATCGGATACGTGCCGCTGAGCTTGGTGAGGAGGTACTTGGCGAACACCTCGACGTGGCGGGCTTCGTCGACGACCTGCGTGGCGGCGAAGAGCTTGGCGTCATACCACGGGACGGTCTCGGTGATACGGGCGGTGCAGATCAGGGCGCCCTGTTCTCCGTGCATGAACTGGGAGAGCCGCCAACGCTGTCCCTCCATGGCGAGCTCGGTCCACTGCTTGTCGGTCCACCCTTTGAACAGGCCCTCCTGCTGGGCGCGGTCACGGATCCACCCATCGGCGGGTGCGGCGGTGAGCAGCTGGCGCGCCGTCTTCTCTTCGTCGACGTCGATCGACCAATCAAGGTCCTTCTCGCCGTCCCACTGGCTGCCCTTGGCCTTCTCGTAGAGCTTGTTGAGGGCGGGACGCTCCGCTTTGCGGTAGTCCCACGTGAACAGCGCGTCGTAGTGCGATTGCACCGAGCTGAGCTCGGCTTCCATGTCCCGGTTCGTGAGCGCCATGATCGACTCGACGTCGTTCACATCGCCGCGAAGGCGCTCCCGATCAGTGAGATACGTTTCGGCGTTGAGGGCCATCGCAGCCTCTTTCAGGGGGAAGAAATCCGAGTGAATGCTCAGGTTAGTCTGCCGAGGTGACATCGATCACGTCAACAGCCTCGGCGTTGGCCATCGACGTCTCTCGGGGTGACCTTGACAGCACCTGGCACTCTGGAGGGGTGAGTTCCGACGGTGCGCTGCGACGACGACCCCGTCAGGCGAGGGCACAGGAACGCGTCGAGCGGATTCTCGATGCCGCCGAGCAGGTTTTCGCCGAGGTGGGCTTCGGCGCGGCCACGACGAACCAGATCGCTTCGCAGGCCGGGACGAGCATCGGCTCCCTCTACGAGTTCTTCCCCAACAAGGAGGCGCTCGCCCGCTCCCTGGCCGATCGCTACGTGGCCCAGATCGCCCCGGTCTACGAGACGCTCCTCGTCGACGAACCGACGCTGCCCGGCTCTGAACTGGTCATCGGCATCATCGAGTCCTTCGACCGGTACTTCCGAGAGCATCCCGGTGCCGTTCCGCTCCTCACCGGCCGGCTCACCTCGGCGGAACTCCTCGCCGCCGGCGAGCGACTGCAGGCGGCCATGGTCTCGGGAATCGAC
>JANMYF010000182.1:0-27832 GCA_031381685.1 Acidimicrobiia bacterium | reverse complement strand
CCTCGAGGAGTTCCTCCGCTGGCGCACGGTGAACTTCGTGGTCACGACCGACCGGCTGATCTACCGGTCCGGTCTGTTCGCCAAGCAGGGCAAGGAGATCCCGCTCGAGCGCATCAACGTCATCTCGTTCAAGCAGTCGGTCTGGGAGCGGATCATCGGCGCCGGCGACCTGCTCATCGAGTCTGGTGGCGAGCAAGGGCAGCAGCGGTTCTACAACGTGAAGAAGCCCTTCCACGTCCAGAACGAGATCTACCGCCAGATCGAGCGCACCCATGGTCGCGACATGGACCGGATGGCCGGCCGCCGGGAGCTTTCTGTTCCGGAGCAGATCGAGAAGCTCGCCGAGCTGCGTGACAAGGGTCTGCTCACCCCCGCCGAGTTCGACGCCAAGAAGACCCAGCTCCTCGACAAGATCTGACGCCTCGCCTCGCCCCAGCACGAGCGAGGGGCGTTTCGTCGAGTCGTGCCGAGCAGGGGCGTGATGGCGTCCGGGAAGGAAACCCAGTTGCGCGTCGTCTCACTGGTCCCCAGCGCGTCGGAGACCCTCCTTGCGTGGGGGCTTGAACCCGTCGCGGTGACGCGGTTCTGCGAGCTCGGTGATCGCTATCCGACCGTCGGGGGAACCAAGGACCCCGACATCGCGTCGATCGTGGCCCTCGGCCCGGACGTCGTGGTCATGTGCGACCAGGAGAATCGCCTTCCCGACGCGCAAGCGCTCATGGCGGCCGGGGTCGCCGTGCACTCGGTGAGCATCACCAGCGTCGACCACGTGGGTGCCCAGATGCGATCGCTGGCGTCAGCCGTCGGGCTGGACCCCGCCGTCGGTGATCAGTGCGAACCGGGAGTGGTCGGCCCGCCGGCGACGGAACTGCTCGCCTACGTGCCGATCTGGAAGCGTCCCTGGATGACCATCAACCACGACACCTACGGCGCAACGCTGCTTCGCCGACTCGGGGTGCGACTGGTCTCCGACGGGGAGCCTGACCGCTACCCGACGCTCGACCTCGACGAAGCACGGGCACGAGGGTGCCAGGTCGTGCTTGCGCCGACCGAGCCGTACCCGTTCGCCGAACGGCACCGGGCGGTGCTCGAGACGGTGGCACCGACGCTGTTCATCGACGGCCAGGACCTGTTCTGGTGGGGTACGCGGACACCTTCCGCCGTCGTTCGCCTACGTGCGCGGTTGGCCGACGTCAGGCCTTGATGGCGGCGAGCCACTCGGTGAGTGCCGGAGCTTCGGCGCCGATCGTCGTGGAGTCGCCGTGGCCGGTGTGCACAACGGTGTGTCCGGGCAGCGTGAGCAGCTTCGTGCGAATGCTCTCCACGATGGTCGGGTAATCGCTGAAGCTGCGTCCGGTGGCACCGGGACCACCGCAGAACAGCGTGTCGCCACTGAACACGACGCCCTCGGAAGGCACATGCAGGCAGCAGCATCCTGGTGAGTGGCCGGGAGTGTGGAGCACCCCGATCTCGATGCCGGCCGAGGTGAGTGACGTGCCCGGGACGAGGGCGCGGTCAGGTGACCTCTCGGGATAGACGACATCCCACAGCATCCGATCGTCCGTGTGCAGATAGATCGGCGCGTCGACCTGGTCGGAAAGGGCGCCGGCGGCATTGATGTGATCGTTGTGCCCGTGGGTCAACACGATGGCGCGCACATGCCGGCCGTTGATCGCCTCGACGATCGGTCGATGGTCGTGGGCCGCGTCGATGACGGTCACCTCGCGGTCGTCGCCGATCAGCCAGATGTTGTTGGTGACCTCCCACTCGCCGCCGTCGAGGGCGAAGATCCCGGAGGTAGTGACGAGTTCAACGGCCATGGTGTGCTCGCATCTCTAGAGCACGACGACGGATCGCAGCACTTCGCCGCGCTCCATACGGTGGAACGCGTCCTCCACGCCGTCGAGGGTGATCTTCTCGGACACGAAGCGATCGAGGTCGAGTCGTCCCTGGAGGTACAGCTCGATCAGGAGCGGGAAATCGCGTGACGGCAGGCAGTCGCCGTACCAGCTGGGCTTCAGGGCGCCGCCCCGACCGAAGAACTCGATCATCGGGATGTCGGGCATGCGCATCTCGGGCGTGGGCACGCCGACCTGCACGACCGTGCCGGCGAGGTCGCGGGAGAAGAACGCCTGCTCCAAGACCTTGGGATTGCCGACGGCTTCGATGACGACGTCGGCGCCGAAGCCACCGGTGGCGGCCTTCACGCCTTCGACCGGATCGCCGCTCGACGCGTTGACGGTGTGGGTGGCCCCGCACTCGCGGGCCCAGGCGAGCTTGCGGTCGTCGAGGTCGACGGCGACGATCGTGGTCGCGCCGGCGAGCTTCGCCCCCATGATCGCGGCATCACCCACCCCGCCACAGCCGAAGACGGCGACACTGTCGCCCCGGCCGACGTTTCCGGTGAGCATCGCCGCGCCCAGGCCCGCCATCACGCCGCAGCCGAGGAGGCCGGCGGTGGCGGCCGGGGCGGCCGGGTTGACGGGTGTGCACTGGCCGGCAGCGACGAGTGTCTTCTCGGCGAAGGCACCGATACCGAGGGCGGGGGAGAGGACCGTGCCGTCGAGCAGCGTCATCTTCTGGGTGGCATTGAACGTGGAGAAGCAGAACTGCGGCTTGCCTCGCCGACAGCTCCGGCAGTTCCCGCAGACGGCCCGCCAGTTGAGGATCACGAAGTCGCCGACCGACACGTTCGTGACCCCGGGACCGATCGACTCCACGACGCCAGCGGCCTCATGGCCGAGCAGGAACGGGAAGTCGTCATTGATGCCGCCTTCGCGGTAGTGCAAGTCGGTGTGGCACACGCCGCACGCCTGGATCTTCACGACGGCCTCGCCGGGACCGGGATCGGGAATGACGATGGTCTCCATCGAGACCGGGCTCTTCTTCGCCATCGCGACGATTCCTCGAACGTGCTGGGCCATGACCGCTCTCCTTCGCATGTGTTCCGGTTTGCGGTCCCGTCCGGAGCCGCAGCGAGCACGGTACACGCGCCCGATGGGTTCACCAGAGCAGTCGAGCTCTGTCCGATGTCGAGTGCGCCCGGCGGGATTGGCGCGCCGACACATCCGCTCAGAGCAGACGTGCCCCGGCCGCCGGCCGGACCGTCCAGCCGACATCGAGTGCACCCGGCTCGGTCAGCGCCACGACACATCCGCCGAATCCACCACCGGTGATACGGGCACCGAAAACCCCGGGGGTGGCTATCAGCGTGTCGACGAGTCGGTCGACGACAGGCGTCGACGTCTCGTAGTCGTCGCGGAGGCTGTGGTGGCTCCGAGTCATGATCGCGCCCGCATCGGCAAGTTGCCCGCCGGCGAGCGCCGCGGCGAACTCGTGCACCCGCTGGTTCTCTGTCACGACGTGCCGGGCCCGTCGAGACACGACCGGATCCTCGATGGATGCTGCAGCTGTGAGCGTGGCAAGACGCAGCGGACCGATCAGCGACTCGGCCGCTGCGCATTGCGCGACGCGCGTCGGGTATTCGGATCCGGACAACGTGCGCTCCTGGCCGGAGTGGATCACGACGATGTCGGCGTTCTCGGGAACATCGACGTAGGTCAGCGAAAGGTCGTGGCAATTCATGATCATGGCCTTGCCTTCCCGTCCTCCGGCGCTCGACAGCTGGTCGAGGATGCCGCACGGGACGCCCGATGCGACCTGCTCGGCACGCTGGCAGAGTCGTGCCAGGTCGAGCACGGACCCGTCGAAACCTAGGGCGAGCGCCAATGCCACTTCGAAGGCGGCGCTCGACGACAACCCGGCACCGATCGGGATCGTCGTGTCTGCTCGGCCCCGAAAGCCGGCAGTGGGGTGCAGTTCGCTCACCACCCCTGCGACATAGCGACCCCACGACGGGGTGGCCGACGCCGGGTCCTTCACGTCGAGAGGGATGCTCACGGGGTCCGGCTCGGCGGCGGAGACGAGGTGAACGACGCCGTCATCCGTCCGTTCACCGGCGATGGTCGTCGCCATGTCGATCGCCATCGGGAGACAGAATCCCCCCGTGTAGTCGGTGTGGTCTCCGATGATGTTGACTCGTCCCGGGGCGATGGCGCGTACGGAAGGCATGGGATCAGTTTGCCGCTCCGGACGGGCGCATGAACTCGTTCCGTTCTGCTCATCATCAGAATTGACGATGGCATCGAGCCAACGAATGGTCGATGCGTGCTTCATGAGTCGTCTGAAGCGAATCGCTCGCGGTTCGGCCACGTCGTCTCCGACCGCGCTGGAGGGCGAAGTCCCTGCCGACGGAGCCACGGACGAGGGCACTCACGACACTCCTGGCTTGATCGCGCCGACAATTCTCGTGGGGCCGACGGGGATCCGTGTCGATCCGGACGACCCCGCCAATGTGCAACGCTCCAAACACCACGCCGGCTGGTGGCTGCCGGAGGACGTCACGTCGTGGTGGGAGATCCCGGAACCGGAGCAGGGCGAGCCGATCAAGGAACGTCCGTTGACGGTGCAGGAGCTCATGCGCCGCGAACGCGAGTTCCACCTGTATGGACGCGGTGCCGGAGGTAAGCACGTTCCCGATCACGCGCCTCGCCTGCTTGCGTTCATCATCGATGTGCTGATCGATTTCGTGATCGTGGTCGGGTACAAATTCGTCGTCGGCTATCCGTTCGTCGGTGACCCGCTTCGACCAACAACGGCGCTCATCGGCGCGATCGTTGCCGTGCACATCTTCCCGATCGTCATGTGGCGAGCCTCGTTCGGCAAGCTGGTGTTCGGCCTTCGTCTCGTCCGTGTCGACGGTTCGGAATGCTCCGTGCTGCGCGCTCTTGCCCGTTCGATACTGCCGCCGCTGGCGATCCTCGATGCCATCCTGGTCATCGTCACGTCACACCGGCGCAGACTCATCGACTACGTGCTGGGCACGCGAGTCGTCGCCAACGGCTGACCGGACTTGCTCGGGGCGCTCGAGCGCGTCGAGAGTGGTTGCCATGAGCGGCCCACTGTCCGGAATCACGATCATCGAACTCGCCGGAATCGGGCCGGGGCCCTTCGCCGGCATGCTCTTCTCGGACATGGGTGCCACCGTGATCCGGGTCGAACGATCCCAGGCCGTACGCGGCGGTGATCCGGCGATCCCGCCGAAGGACATCTCGAATCGCGGGCGCTTGTCCATCGGTGTCGACCTGAAGAACCCCGAAGGCGTCGAGGTGGTCATGCGCCTGGTCGAGAAGTCCGACGCGCTGTTCGAGGGCTTTCGTCCCGGGGTGACCGAGCGGCTCGGTCTCGGTCCCGACGACTGCCTCGCCCGAAACCCGAAACTGGTCTACGGCCGGATGACCGGGTGGGGCCAGACCGGTCCGTACGCTCAGGCCGCCGGTCACGACATCAACTACATCGCCCTGGCGGGAGCGCTCGAGCCGATCGGTCGCGTCGGACACGCACCGGTGCCTCCACTCAACCTCGTGGGGGACTTCGGCGGCGGCGGGATGTTCCTCGCCTTCGGCCTCGTCTGCGGAATCCTCGAAGCGCACCGCTCGGGCAAGGGACAGGTCGTCGACGCGGCCATGGTCGACGGCGCCGCGACGTTGATGACCATGTTCCATGCGATGACGGCGATGGGAGTGTGGCGACCGGAGCGCGGAACGAACCTCCTCGACACCGGCGCCCACTTCTACGACGTCTATGAATGCGCCGATGGGACGTACATCTCCCTGGGATCGATCGAGCCGCAGTTCTATGCCGAGCTCCGCCGTCTTGCCGGTCTGGAAGGCGCGGAGTGGGATCCGCAGATGGACCGCTCGCAGTGGCCGGCGCTGAAGATGAAGCTGCAGGTGCTCTTCCGGACGAAGACACGTGACGAATGGTGCGCACTGATGGAGCACTCCGATGTGTGCTTCGCGCCGGTGCTCTCGATCGCCGACGCCCCCAAGCACCCCCACAACGTCGCCCGTTCGACCTTCGTCGAGGTCGCCGGTGTCACCCAGCCCGCTCCGGCGCCGCGGTTCAGCCGCACTGTCCCGGTCATCTCGTCGCCGCCTTCGCACCCCGGGCAGCACACGGCCGACGTCCTTGCGCTCGCGGGTTACGACGTCGCCGGCATCGAACATCTCCAAGTCACGGGGGCCGTCAAATGAACCCTCGCGCCCAGCCGGGGTTTCATCGCCCGCTACCGGGTTTTCGGCCCGGTTTCGGCGCGTGAATCGTCGTTGCGGGCGACGGAATGGTCAGTGGCTGCGACGGCCAGCGTCTCGGACGGCCTCAATCGTCTGGGCGACGAGAAGTGGTGACCGTTCGATCTGGTTCGGCGTGAACGCCACCCAGCGATAGCCGAGCCGGTCGTAGTTCGTTTGCCGAGCGCGGTCGCGTTCGAACGCCCTCTCGTGGAACTCACGGCTGTCGATTTCGATGATCAATCCATCGCCGGGCCGAAACAGCACGGGCCGCGGCCTGCGCTTTCGGCTCGGTCGAGTGGGGAGCACGAAGTCGACCCGATGGTTGGCGCCGACCAGCGGTACCTGCCGCCAACACCAATATCCGAGAGAGCGCAGGAATTGGTCCGCTCGTGTCTCGGCATAGCTTTCGGTGGGCGGCTCGTTTCCACGGAGCAGCAGAGCCAGGCGGAGAAGTGCGTCGCCCTTGCTTCGTGCTCCGCGAACGTCGAGGGCATCGACGGAGACCATTCCGTCTCGGAGAGCGTGCTCAAGAGCGAGTTCGATTCGCTGCTCGGCGGTGATGCCATCGAAACTGAGGTCCTCGGGATAATTGCCGAGGTGTCGGAGGACCAGCTCGATGGGAGCGACATGGATCTCTCCGATCAGCACTGGTTCCTTCCACTTGCTCGTTCGCACGGCATCGTTCGCACGCGATCCCGAGCGCGGTCCGCACCAGCGCAACGGCCAGTCGAGATCACGAAACCCGTCCAGTCGATACGCCGCGGCGGCGGCCGGGCCGGTCAGAGCCAGAGGTGTGGAGCGCACGAGATTCTCCTGTTGCCGATCGCGCCAGTTCGCGATGCCCCCGAGAATGACGATCCGTGATCTCACGAGTACAGCGACGCATCGGTTTTCGACGGAATCGGCGCGCCGACGCGTCTGTTCATCGCCCGCTACCGGGTTTTCGGTCCGGTTTCGGCGCGTGAATCGTCGTTGCGGGCGACGGAATGGTCAGTAGGGGATGGCGCCGTCGATGACGAGGTGGGCGCACGGGATGGGGTTGTCACGCGCCACGTACGCGTCTTCCGAGGGCATCCAGACCTCGGTCCAAGTGCGGCGCGACGCCTCACCGTCGCGCGCGACACCCCGAGCCAAGCGGAGCTCATACGGCGCGTCGACCCAGATCCGCACGTCAAGGTCGTGGCGGAACATCTCGTGCAGCGCGCAGACCCCCTCGATCACGACGACATCGCTCGGGCGCACCTCGAGCCGGCCCGCTGCGGCGCGTGCTGCCCAGTCCCACGTTTCGTAGGTAGCCGTCTCCCCTCGCAGCAATACGTCGACGACGTCGGTCCGAAGTCGGGGAAGGTCGAACTGGCTGCCGTTCCAGAACGAGTCGGTCTGGACGATTTGCACGTCCGGTCGCGAAGCCCCGATGGCGTGGGCGAGTGTTGACTTCCCGGAGCCTCCGTGCCCGCCGATCCCGACCAGCGTCAACCGTCGGTGGGCAGACGCGGAGTGGATGAGGTCGAGGACGGTGGCGAACTGTGACATGACAAACCGGCCGCCTACGCTACTGATCGGTCGGTACCGGTCGAGACCCACGCCCGGCGCCGGGCGTGATCCCGGAGGCGCGATCAGCGGTCGGCGTCGACCAGCCGGAACTCATCCGTGAGTTCGTCCAGAGCGGCTTTGAGACCAGCATCGAGGCCCGATGTCACCGCTGCCGCAGCGTCATCGAGCTGGTCAGGACGCGTGGCGCCGACGATCGGAGCGGTGATGGCGGGGTGTTCGAGCACCCATGCGATGGCCAATTGCGCCATCGAGATCCCGGCCTCGGTGGCGAGGGGGCGGATGGCGTCGACCGCATCGTGGAGCCGGTCGTTCCAGTAGCGCTCCTTGTAACGGTCACCCTGGCCACCGGCGAGTGTGAATCTCGATCCCGCTTCGGGGGCCTCGCGCCGGTGCTTGCCGGTGAGGAGTCCACCGGCAAGGGGGTTGTAGGCGATCACGCCGACGTTCTCGTCGAGGCAGAGTTCGAACAGGTCGCGCTCGAAGGATCTGAACAGCAGGTTGTATCGCGGTTGGACGCAGTCGTATCGGGCCACGCGGAGCACTTCGCTGCGTCCGAGGGCACGGGCGAGCATCCACGCCGGGAAGTTCGAACACCCGATGTAATGCACCTTTCCCTGGCGGATCAGGTCGTCGAGCGCGCCCAGGGTCTCGTCGGTCGGCGTCGTGCGATCAGGGAAGTGAATCTGGTAGAGGTCAATCGTGTCCGTGCCCAGCCGACGGAGCGATCCCTCGACCGCTTCCATGATGTGGCGCCGACCGCCACCGCGCTGCCAGCGCTGCGGTCCCATAGGGGCGAAGAACTTCGTGGCGAGCACCACCTCGTCGCGCCGCCCGGTCATCCAGCGGCCGATGATGCGTTCGGTATCGCCGGCACTTTCGGGGCCCGATGCCGGATACATGTCGGCCGTGTCGATGAAGGTGATGCCGAGTTCGAGAGCGTGATCGAGAATCGCCCGTGAAGCCTCCTCGTCGCATTGATTGCCGAACGTCATCGTGCCCAGACAGATCCTCGACACCTGCAGCCCGGTGCGACCGAGCGACGTGTGCTTCACGGTTCCACCGAGCCGGTATCGGGCACCTCGATGCGCACGCAGTCGGATCCGCAGGAGGCGTCCTCGGTGACCGCACTGAGTGCTGGACGGTGCAGTACGGCCTTGGTCGCGGTGACGGTGCCGACGGGCTCGTCGTCTGCGTGCTCGATCAGGATCTCTCCGTCGACGATCAGGCTGTACCCGCCCGGCTCGGTCGGCGGCCACAGGAAGGACACGAGCGGATGCTCGGCGGCGTTGCGAGCGGTCCGGTGACCGATACCACAGCGGAGTGTCGCGCCGTCGATCTCGACGACGACGTGCGTTGCGTGCGGGCGGCCATCGGCACCGGTCGTGAGTAGGAACGTCTCGGGGCCATATCGCGCTGCCGCTTCGGACAGGGCCTCGACCGCGACGGGGATGCTCATGCGCCGAACGGTACTACCGCGACCGGTTCCACGTGGCTGCGACAGCGGTCTGGTGCGGCGCGGCTCCGCTGCGCTTCGCCGCTCGCGAGGAGGGGTTCTCACCACCCCGGCCGAACGGCGGGGTAGGTTCGTGGCCGTGTCATCGCTTTCCCCCGTCGCATCGGTTCTGGCGACGCTGCTGCCCTTCCACAAGGCGTGGGCATGGATGATGATCATCGGCAACGGGATGGCCGGCCTCTGGGCGCTGGCGGCGCATCGCGTGGAATCGCTGCGCACTCGTGCGCTGTGGTGGTTCACCGTCGCCGTGGAGATCGCGGTATTCGTGCAGGTGATCCTCGGCGTGATCCTCTACACGAACGAGAAGATCACTCCGCCACAGTTCCACATGTTCTACGGCTTCGTCGCCATCATCGCCGTGGGCTTTCTCTACGCCTACCGATACCAACTCCGTCACAAGCTGTATTTGCTCTACGGCTTCGGCGGCCTGTTCATCATGGGTCTCGGGATTCGCGCGATCCTCGTGGGTACGACGTGAGCGCCCACCCCGGTCGTCGTCGGATTGTGCTCTTGTTCGGCGGTCGTTCCGCTGAGCACGATGTCTCCCGCATGTCCGCCGTGACATTCCTCCGTGCTCTCGACCCGGCCAAGTTCGATGTGTTGCCGATCGGGATATCGCCGGACGGCGCCTGGTCGGTGAGCGACTCGGCGCTGGCGCTCCATCGAAGAGATGCGGGCACGGAGACGCTCGTGCAGGTCGAGATCGGTGGCGCATCCACGAGCCCGACGGCCGCTCTTCCCACTGCGGGTGCAGCCGACGAGCTCACGCTCGACGCATTGCCGGTGGTTATTCCGGTGCTGCACGGGCCGAACGGCGAGGACGGCACGGTACAGGGCCTCCTCGAGTTGGCCGGCGTCCCCTACGTCGGACCAGGAGTTCTCGGCTCCGCATTGTCAATGGACAAGGCGGTGGCGAAGGTGATGCTCGCGGCAGCCGGGATCCCGCAGGCGAAGTGGTTGGTCCGACGGTCATGGGAGCTCGCCGACGACGCGGCAGTTGCGTCGTTCACCTCGGAGGTGGCCTCGGAGATCGGCTGGCCGGTGTTCGTGAAACCGGCGAATATGGGGTCGTCGGTGGGGGTGTCGAAAGCGGAGGGACCCGAAGAGTTTCGTGACGCCTTGGCCGAAGCGATGCGCTTCGACGACACGATCGTGGTCGAGGAAGCGATACGCGGGCGGGAAATCGAATTCGCCGTGCTGGGGAACGAAGTCGTTGAGGTTTCCGCCGCGGGTGAGATCTTTCCAGGAGCCTCCTTTTACGACTACGAGGACAAGTACGTGAATGCGAGCGCCAACTACGCCATACCCGCGGCGATCTCGCCGACGGATCTGCGAGAAGGCCAGCGTCTGGCCGAGCTTGCGTACCGGTCGCTGCGGTGCGAGGGCATGGCGCGTGTCGATTTCTTCCTGGACGACGGATCGACGGGGGGAGACGGACGAGGGTGGGTGATCAACGAGGCGAACACCATCCCCGGCTTCACGCCGATCTCGATGTATCCCAAGCTCTGGGAAGCCGCTGGCGTCTCGCATGCCCAGCTCGTCGAGCGTCTGATCGCGCTCGCCCAGTCCCGATTCGAGCGCCGACGAGGTCGAGTCGGCCGTTCCAGGTCCGGCTGAGCGGCGCCGCTGATGTCACAACTTGCCATCGTCGTTCCGGCACCGGTGCGCGCCGTGCTGGCCCGATTCGGCGAGGTCGGACGCGTTCGTCCCACCGTTGGCGGATACTCCAACACCACCTTCTTCACCACCATCGACGGCGAACCGGTCGTGGTGAAGGCGAACAGCGACACCCGTAAGCGCGCAGATCTTCGACGCGAAACGGAGTTCCTGCGGTTCCTCGCAGGCAGCGATCTTCCCGTTCCCGCGTTGCGTGGCTACGGAGCGGACGACGATGACGAGTGGACTGTGCTCGTCATCGGTGCCATCGATGCGGAGTCCGGTATGAGCCTCATCCAGCGGAGCGACGTCGACGAGTTGGAGCTCTGTGCGCGCCAGCTCGGTCGGGTGTTCAGCGTGGTGCACGACACCACGCTGAGTCCCTTCGATGTTCCGGCTGACCTCGAGATCGACCTATCGGCCCGATGGGCCGTCGACCGACCGGTCGATCTTGTTGCGAACGTTGCCTTCACGCATCCGGCGTTGAGGACCGGCCTCTCGCTGGTACATGGAGACGCAGGCTTCCACAACACGCTTTGGGACGAAGGTCAACTCGTCGGCCTGATCGACTGGGAGTTCGCCGGCCACGGCAATCCGCTGGCAGACGCGGCGTGGATCTGGTGGTCGCTCATCTTCCGACGCGCGCCCGAAGGGGTGTGGGACTCCTTCGTCGATGGATACCGATCAGACCGTCTGGCGATGCTCGGGTGGTCTTCCGATGCCGTTCTCGAGCTTGTACGCGCGCAGATGTTCTCGCTTCTGGCGCGTACCAGAGAAGGCTCGGGGGCACAAAGGGAATGGATCCGACGGCTCGACGGGCTCGGCCATCTGGTCGTGCCCGAACTTTCGTGAACGGCGTCGGGTGCGGAACCCGAGGGACGCGGGCTATTTCGTGCCGACGCCCTCGAGGAGCTTCCGGGCGATGACCTTCAGACAGAGCGTCTCGTCAGCGCCTTCGAAAATCGAGAGCACGCGGGCGTCGACGAAGTAGCGCGACACCGGGTATTCCTCGGCGTAGCCCATGCCGCCGTGGATCTGCATCGCTTCGCGGGTGACCCATTCGGCGGCCCGGCACACGTAGGCCTTGACCATTGACGCCTCCATCGCGCCCTCGCCCTTGCCCATGAGGTTGGCGACGACATAGGAGAACTGACGAGCCGCCTGGATCACCACGGCCATCCGGGCGAGTTTGACCTTCGTCAACTGGTACTCGCCGATGTTGCTGCCGAACACGACCCGGTTGTCGGCGTAGGCGACCGCCGCTTCGTACGCCGCCTGCATCAATCCGACGGCACGAGCGGCAGTCTGGAGCCGTCCGTTCTCGAAGCCCTCCATCTGGAAGTAGAAGCCCTTGCCGAGGCCGCTCTCCTCGCCGATGAGGTTTTCCTTTGGCACCCGCCATCCCTCGAGTGCGATCTCGTAGGAGTGCATACCTCGATAGCCCAGGGTGTCGATCGGGCGCCCTTCCATACGGCCACCCTCGGGCTGGTCGAACACGAAACCGTGGGAGTCCCCGATGGGCTTTTCGACGATGAACAGGGACAGCCCGCGGTGCGTCTTCGAGCGGTCCGGATCAGTGCGGGCGAGCAGCAGCAGCACGTTCGCCCGGGCGCCGAACGTGCACCATGTCTTCACGCCGTTGATGACGTAATGGGTGCCGTCGGCGGAGAGCGTGGCGGTGACCTTGATGCCGGCAACATCGGAGCCGTAGTCGGGCTCGGTCACGGCAACGGCACCCATGACTTCGGCGGTTGCGACGCGGGGAAGCCATGACTTCTTCTGCTCCGGCGTGCCACCGCGGACAAGCGCTCGGGTCAGGATCTCGGGCCGGGTGATGAGGGACCCGCCGATGCCGAGTGAACCGCGCGACAGCTCCTCGGTGGCGACGACCATGCCGACGTACTCACCGCTGTCACCGGTGGAGAAGCCGCCGTACTCCTCGGGCACAGAGAGACCGAAGCCGCCCATTTCGGCCAGACCGGCGATGACCTCTTCGGGAACATCGTCGTTGTGGCGGTGCACATGCTCCGCCCGCTCGCGGACCTGTTCGTCGGCGAAACGGCGGAAGCTCTCTGCGACCATCTCGTAGTCGGGGTCGAGGTGTCGTGGTCCGCCGAGGCTGCCCTTCAGGTCGTCGTGGAGCGTCGCCAGGAACGCCGGGGAGCGGTAGGTGGCGACGAACGAACGGGTGACGTCGAGCGTGGTCGTGTCGATTCCCCACTCCGATTCGCGCCCCCAGGTTCGCGAAGCGACCTCGAACGCGGCCTCGGCCACGAAAGCGCACGTGATACGGGCTTCCAGGGCACCCTTGTTGCCATAGTCGAGGACCGCCCGGGCGTTCTCGACAGCGGCGGCGGCGTGGGCGACGTCGTAGACGACCTGTTGGTTGGCATCGACGATCGCATCGGCGCGGGCGCCGTCGCCCATGGACCAGGCCAGGTGGCGGAGTGCGGTGTCGACGGCGGCACGGCAGGCGTCGACGACGGCCGCTGCGGCGGTGAGATCTGTTGCGGACATGGCATCTCAACCTAGTTGCGGTGCCGGGAAAACCACTAGTGGGAATGGGGGGCGGTGGAGGATCCGTTCGACCGGCGCGGCGCCTCGAGTGCTTCAGGTGTCGGCGCGGTCCTGCACGACGACGCCACACAGGACGAGCGCCACGCCGACGAGGTCGAAGGGCTCGGGCCGTTGGTCGAGGAAGAGCGCACCCATGATCAGCGCCACGACAGGGAGGAGCGCCAGCATCACCGAGAAACGGCGCATAGAGATCCGTCGGAGCACATACTGATCGATCCCGTAGCCGATGGCGTTGGAGAACACGCCGACGAGAAAGCACAGGGCGAGGATGCTTGGCGTGGTGATGACGGTCTTGGCGTCACCGATGCCGAAGGGCGCGATCGCGACAGCTCCGATGGCGAGCCCCAGGCCGAGCCCTTCGACGCCTCGGTCGAGTCTCGCCACCTTTGTGCCGATCACGATGTACACGGCCCACATTGCCGAGGCGATCAAGATGAACGCGATCCCGATCCGGTCGCCGTCGAACTCGAGCCCGGCGAGCAGAGCAACGCCGCTCACCGCCAGGCCAAGGGCGATCGCGTTCCGGCGGGTTCGCGTCCTGGCCGCGGCGACGACGATCGGCCCGAGGAATTCGATGGTGACGCCCTTGCCGAACGGCAGTCGGTCGATGGCCAGGAAGAAGAAGAGGTTCATGAACGCGGTGGCGATCCCGAGCAGCGCAGCCGAGCGGACCTCGGTACGGGTCCATGGCCGCGTCGATCGCTGACGGAGGACGCGTGCCCCGACGAACAGCGCCACCGCGGCGCCGATCACCCGGAACCAGGCGACGGTCGCCGGCTCGACCCGGTCGAACAGCCGGACGGCGATGGTCGCTCCCGTGTATTGGGCGATCGCGCTGATCAGGAAGAGTCCCTCGGCAGGGAAGCGCGGTGCGACATCTCCGTGCTGTGTGACCCCCGCAGGCGGTGTCGCAGAAGGGGAAGGGGCGGGCGTCACAGCGCAACGAGGCTAGAGCCTGCGGGTTTCGGCGGGCGCTTGCCGAACGACCCGAAGCCCGGTTGCCGACTCGCCGATCAGCCGGGACGGCCGGTAGCGTCGAGGTCGTGACCACGCACGAACGTTCCTTTGGCCGCCACTTCGAGGACTTCGAGGTGGGCGACATCTACAAGCACTGGCCGGGCAAGACCATCACCGAGGCCGACGATCACCTCTTCTGCATGATCACGATGAATCACCATCCACTCCACACCAACGAGTGGTACGCGGAGAACGAAACGCCTCAGGGTCGGTGTGTCGTGGTCGGCAACCTCGTCTACTCCCTTGTGCTCGGGATGAGCGTGCCTGACGTCAGTGGTGCGGCGATCGCCAACCTCGAGATCGAAACACTGAAGCACTCGAGGCCCACGTTCCACGGCGACACCATCTACGCCGAGACGCGCGTGCTCGACAAGACCCTCACTTCGAAGGGCGACCGGGGCATCGTCGCCGTGGAGACGAAGGGCATCAATCAGCGCGGCGAAGAGGTCTGCTACTTCAAGCGCAAGCTCATGGTGTGGACGCACGATGCGGCGAAGGCCCGCCGTCGTCCCTACGACGGCACCGACATCTGGGCCTGAACTCTTGTTGCCCGCTGACATCACGGCGGACACGATCGACTCGTTCCGGACGCTGCTTCGCCCATGGGCCGATGGCGTCCGGCGTGACCTTCCGTGGCGGCGAACGCGTGACCCGTGGGCTGTTGTCGTCTCGGAAGTGATGCTGCAGCAGACGCAGGTCGCCCGGGTCATCCCCAAGTGGGAGGCATTTCTCGGCGCGTTTCCCACGGTGGCGGCGTGTGCTTCAGCAAGCCAGTCCGAGGTGGTCCGGATGTGGGAAGGGCTCGGCTATCACCGCCGAGCGGTGAACCTCCACCGCTTGGCGCTCGCGGTCGCGAGCACGCACGACGGTTCGTTCCCGCGATCCCTTCGCGCACTTATTAATCTGCCGGGCATCGGTCCCTACACGGCCCGCGCCGTGCTGGCCTTCGCGTTCGAGGAGGATGCGGCCGTTGTGGACACCAACGTCGGCCGGATCGTCGCCCGCTCGATCACGGGTCGGCCGTGCTCGCCGGCGGAGGCCCAATCCGTCGCCGACGCGCTGTCACCCTCCGGCGGTTCGTGGGAGTGGAACCAGGGCATGCTCGACCTCGGTGCGATCGTCTGCACCAAACGGCAGCCGAGCTGCGGTGAGTGCCCAGTCGCCGGGATCTGCGCGTGGCGCCGTTCCGGTGGGGAGACCGACCCGGCGATCGGTTCGGCCGCAGTCAGTGGACGGCAGAGCCGGTTCGAGGGATCCGATCGTCAAGGTCGCGGCCGCTTGCTGTCGGCTCTGCGCCGAGGTCCGGTCGGGCACCCGGAGCTCGGGAGAGCGATGGGTTGGCCGACCGATCACGCCCGAGCCGTTCGTGTCGCAGCGTCACTCGTCAGGGACGGATTGGTCCGATCCGTCGGGGATCAGCTCGTCCTGGCGTAAAGGCCGCCTCAGCCCGAGGTCGGCGCTGTGGTGGTCGGCGCTGTGGTGGTCGGCGCGGCGATCGAGGTGGACACCGGAACGGTCGAGCTCGTCGGTGCGACCGTGGCTGTCACGGGAACGGCGGTGGGCAGGGTCGCATCGGTTGCCGTCACAACCGGAAGACTGGAGAGATTGGCGGGGGCGACGACCGTCTGATCGATCCACACGCTGGCAAGGCGTTCTCCCTCAGACTTCTGGTCATTACGCGTACGTAGGATTTCGACCGGTGTGCCGAGTGGGAGGATCTTGGCGAGTTTCGTGATGTTCGGATTGTCCATGCGGACGCAGCCGTGGCTCACGTCGCCCCCCAGCTTGCCCGGAGCGTTGGTCCCGTGGATGGCGACACGTCCGAAGCCTCCGGCGAAGCTGCGGAGTTCTTCGGAGAGCCCCGACAGGCCGAGAGCGACCGGCCCGAGACCACCGTTGGGGTTCGCCTGCGGAACGATTTCGCGTACGTAGAACAAGCCGGTCGGTGTCGGCGTGTTGCTCGTACCGAGTGCGACTTTGGTCGACACGATCACTCCATCGTTGCCCTCGACGGTGAGCATGTTGCGGTCGACTTCGATGACGATGCGGTACTGCAGGCGATCGAGTGTGACATCGGATGCCTTCACCCACCCGACGGTTCCGTTGGGCCGCAGCGGCAGCAGCACGCGGACGAAGTCGCCGCGGCGGCCGAGCGCGAGGAACGCGATTGCTCCGAAGGCCGACTTGCCTTTCTGCATCGACAAGGCCGGTGAGAACTCGTCCGGTGACCGGTGCACGCGAATCGAGGGATTGATCGCCGCCGCCCGAACCGCGTCCTGCGCCTTCGGCCACTCGGTGTCGGCCATGAGTTCCCAACCGACGAGATCGTTCTTCGGGGTTTGCGCCGCAGGCAGGGTGGTCTTCGGCGCGGCCTTCGTCGGCGATCCCGTGGCGACCTTCGTGCCGGATGTCTTCTTGCTCGCCTTGCTGACCGGTGCCCCCTTGGTCGTCTTCGTCGAGGCTGCAGAGGTGGGTGACACGTGAAGAACGAGCATCGCCGCAACCAACGCGGCGAAGGCGCGTGCAGAACGCTTCAGGTGGTGGGACACAGACACGACCTTCGATGCTACGTGACATGGCGGCCCAACTCGTGGCTCGATCCGCAAGGAGCGCCGTTAGGGTGGAGCGCGACGACGGAGTGTCGTCGAGCCCGAGAACGAGTTCCCTAGATCCATGCCAGATGGTAGAAGTCGTTCGGTGTCTTCCCGTCTCGTCATCGTCGGCCCGACGGCGTCGGGAAAGAGCGAACTCGCGATCCGAGCGGCCAGCGAGATCGGCGGCGCGGAGATCCTTTGCGTCGACTCGATGACCGTGTATCGCGGCATGGACATCGGCACCGCCAAACCGAGCGCTTCGGACCGCGCTGCGGTCGTCCATCATGGCCTCGACCTCGTCGACCCGGATGTCGACTACTCCGTTGCCGAGTTTCAGCGCTATGCCAACCGGGTGATTGCCGACGCGGGGGAGCGTGACATCGACCTCGTCATGGTCGGAGGAACCGGCCTCTACGTCGACGCCATCGTCAACGGATTCACCATGCCGGCGCAGTATCCGGACATTCGTCGATCCCTCCAGGAGGAACTCGACTCGGAGGGTGTCGCCAAGTTATACGCGCGATTACTGATCCTCGACCCGGAAGCCGCCTCCCGGATGGAACCCAACAACGATCGACGCATCATCCGGGCGCTCGAGGTATGCGTCGGAAGCGGTCGACCGTTTTCGTCGTACGGGCCGGGCCTTCAGGCCACTCGATCCGAGGAGACGGCCGACCCACGGGTAATGGCCGGAATTCTCTGGCCGCGTGAGGAGCTTCGGCGACGTATCGAGTTCCGCTTCGCAGCGCAGATCCGCGACGGGTTCGTCGAAGAAGCTGCGTCGCTTCGCTCAGCGTTCGGTGACCGCCTCTCGCGTACCGCTCGCCAGGCGCTCGGCTACCGGGAACTCTGGGCGCATCTCGACGGCCGGGGCACACTCGACGGCGCCGTAGAAGCCGCCATCGTGCGGACCCGTCAGTTCGCCGTTCGTCAAGAGCGGTGGTTCCGTCGCGACCCGAGGATCCGCTGGTTGACGCCCCATGAGGCGGCCACGATCTCCGTCGACGAACTCCTGAGCCGCCGCTGAGGACCACCCGTTTCCCCGTCGTTCACTTGCGGTCACTACGGTTGCGGACGTGCGCATCATGGTGACCAACGACGACGGTATCGACTCGATCGGCCTGCATGTGCTGGCGAGAGCGATGGAGCAGTTCGGCGACGTGGTGGTCGTCGCCCCCGACAGCGAGTACTCGGGCTGCTCGGCCTCGCTCGGTCCGGTGCACCTGATCCGCCCGGAAGTGCACCCCGGGCACATCGACGGCTTCGGCGGCGTTGTTCACGTGATCAACGGACCGCCGGCGCTGTGCACGATGTTCGGGCGGATGGGGGTCTTCGGTGGCAAACCCGACCTCGTCGTGTCCGGCATCAATCCGGGAGCGAACGTGGGGCGCGCGGTCTACCACTCGGGGACGGTGGGCGCGGCGGTCACGGCCCGTAGCGGTGGCATCACCGGCATTGCGGTGAGTCAATCCGTTCCCGACGAGGTCGATGGGCAGGGCGACGAGGCGTCGTTGGGCTCCCAGCTGTGGGAGACCGCAGCGGAGGTAGCCGCCGACGTCGTCCGCCATCTCATCGCCAACCCGCCGCCGACTCCGAGCGTGCTGAACGTCAACGTGCCGAACCTTGCCGTGGATCAGCTGAAGGGCTGGAGGTGGACCGAAGTCGGGAGCGTACCGACGAGGACGATCTCGTCGGCGTCATTGGAGCCGCGTCCGGGGCACGAAGGAGCGTTCCGTATCGCGCTGTCATGGAGCGATCGGATCGAGCTCCCCGAAGACGAGGATGGGGGCGCCGTCGAGCGCGGCTTCGTCGCTCTCACCTGGCTCAGCCGCTACGACCGTGTGACGGAACTGGAGTGGGCCCTCGACTGAGTCGAGCGTCGGGTTACTCGGCGGCGCGCGCTTCGAGACCGCTGGTAGCGCGCAGTGGCTGGTCCTTCACGCGGAACGTGAGGAACCAACCGACGAGGACAATCAGCGCGCTTATCATCACCACGCGACCGGAAGCACTCGCAATCGCGTGCGTGATCGAGTTTCGCGTGGCACCGGGAAGCCTCTCGATCTCGCTCGGCTTGCGGATGAGCGCGAAGAGGCTCCGTCCGCCTTCGGCGTTGCGATCGAGCTCGCTCTTCACGTGATGGTTGAAGTACACCGAAAGGCAGGCGATGGCGATGGCGGCGCCGGCGCTGCGCATGAAGTTCTGCACTGCGCTGGAGATACCGAGATCCTTGGGATCAGCCGAGTTCTGGGCGACGATCGACATCGAGGGCATGGCGATTCCGGTGCCGAGGCCCGTGACGAGCATGATCGGGGCGATGACGGCGTACGCGGTGGTGGATGACAGGAAGTACGCACTCAATCCACCAAGCGCGCACATCGCGAAGCCGACTCGGGGCAACATCTGATACCGCCCCAGCTTCGTGATGATGCGTCCGCTGACTGTTGCTCCGCTGACCATGCCGATCATCATCGGCACCCCGGCCAGCCCGGCGACGGTCGGAGACATGAACCGCACCGACTGGAAGAACAGCCCGAAGAACAGGCCCGTGGTGTACATCGCCGGACCGATGAGAAAGCCGAGGAGGTAAGACGTTCGCAGGTGGGGATTGCGGAACAGCCGTAGCGGAAGGATGGGCTCGGGAGCCCGGCGTTCTTGGCGGATGAAAAGCGCAAACGCGACGACGGCGAGCGAGAACCCGCCGACGATCGGCACGCTGGTCCATCCGCGTTCTTGTCCCTGTTCCAAGGAGAGCATGAATGCCGCCACGCACAGCGACAGCAGCACTGCTCCCTTCACATCGACCACGGGTCGTCGGCTGGGGGGCGGCACCCGGAGGACTCGGGCGAGGAGCGCGAACGCCACGATACCGAGGGGCAGGTTGACGAGGAAGATCCATCGCCAACTGGCGTTGTCGACGATGACACCGCCGACGAGCGGGCCGAGCACGGCGGCGATTCCCCACATCGACGAGAACAGGCCGAAGTACTTGCCCCGCTCTCGTGGCGGCACGATGTCGCCGACGGTCGCGAAGGTGAGACCCCAGATGCCGCCTCCGCCGATGCCCTGCAGGGCTCGAGACGCGATCAGCTGCGGCATGCTCTGCGCCGCACCGCAGAGCAGCGATGCGAACAGGAACAGACCGATGGTGAAGAGCAGCAGCCGGCGACGACCGTAGAGGTCGCTCAGCTTGCCGAGCAGCAGTGTTGCGATCGTCGAGGTGACGGCGTACGAGGTGGACACCCATGCATAGAGGCCGAACGCGTTGAACTGCCCGGCGATCGTCGGCATCGCCGTGCCGACGATGGTGTTGTCGAGCGCTGACAGCAGCAACGCGACCATCAGCGAGCCGATGACGAGTCGCCGTGAAGCCCCATCGGACCCGATCGACGTCTCGTCTCCCGCGGGCGTCGAGACCCGACTGGGCGCGTTGAGATCGGCGGCGTTCATGCGCCGGCCCGCACCAGGCGGCCGGGACGTTCTCCGGTCGGCGTTCCGTGAGCAAAGGTCTGCTGACCCCGGACGAACGTGGCGACATAGCCGTCGGCCCTCTGGATGAGGCGTCGTCCGCCGGCGGGAAGATCGAAGACCATCTCGGGCTCGTGCAGGCGGAGCCCTTCGAGGTCGATCAAGTTGATGTCCGCCCGTTTGCCGGGGACGAGCTCGCCGCGGTCGCGCAACCCAAAGACCGACGCCGTACGCGAGGTCTGGAGGCGAACGGCTGCTTCGAGCGAGAGCTTCGGACCCCTGTGGCGGTCGCGTGCCCAGTGCGTCAGAAGGTACGTGGGCATAGAAGCGTCGCAGATGAGTCCGCAATGGGCGCCCCCGTCGGAAAGCCCCATCACGGTGGTCGGATGGGTGATCATCTCCCGGATCGCCTCGTGGTCGCCATCGACGTACGAGGCGAGAGGCGCGAAGATCAATGCCTTTCCGTCGCGACCGAGCATCCAGTCGAGCATGATCTCCTGGGGGGTTCGGCCCGAGGCCGCAGCGACTGCGGCGGCACTTGTCGAGGGGTGCGGCTCGTAGTCGGGAGCATCGCCGAGGGGGAAGAACAGCTCGAAACGGCTCATCAGCGCGAGGCCGATGCGGTTCTTCGTCGCCGGGACTTCGGCGAGGAGCGCAGATCGAACCTCCGGACGGCGGAGCTCCGCGATCCGAGCGTCGAGAGGGAGGTGGGCGATCGCCTTGTACGTCGGGTGGGTGATGAACGGATGCAACGAAGACTGGAAACCGAAGAGCATGCCGGTCGGCCGGTTGGCGACCTGCGGGACGATCTGCAGCCCCGATGCCTGCGCTGCGGCGGCGTCATCGAGCACTTCGCGATATCCGTCGTTCGACCTTCCTCCCTGGGCAAGCGCAAACGTGACGGTGGCACCGACCCCGGCAAGCGCCCGCATCCACGCGCGCTCCTCGACACCGACGACATCGTCGCCGACCAACTCCACAACACGTCGGCCGACGCGCGCGATCACCTCCCCGATGGCGATGAGCTCGTCGGGCATCGCCGAAGTGCCGGGAATGAGTCCGTGCTTCGAGCGGTGCAAGATCGTACGGCTGGTCGAAAAGCCGACGGCTCCGGCGCGCAGTGCCTCTTCGGTGAGACGGGCCATCTTGCCGATCTCATCGGCGCTCGGCTCATCATGGGCGCGGTCGCCCATCACGTAGGCGCGCAAGGCGCAGTGCGGCACCTGCGCGGCGACGTCGAGCACGCGCGGCATCGAGTCGACTGCATCGAGATACTCCGGGAAGCTCTCCCACTGCCAGTCGATCCCTTCGTTCAGAGCCGAACCGGGGATGTCCTCGACGCCTTCCATGAGCTCGATGAGGAACTGCTCGCCGCCCGGTCGACGCGGCGCGAAGCCAACACCACAGTTCCCCATGACCACCGTTGTGGCACCGTGCCAGCTCGACGGCGACACCTCGGGATCCCACGTCACCTGACCGTCATAGTGCGTGTGGATGTCGACCCAGCCGGGAGCGACCACGAGTCCATCGGCCTCGACCCGACGGCGCGTCGGTCCGTCGATGGTGCCGACCTCGGTGATGATGCCGTCGGTGACCGCGACGTCGGCCGTCCTCGGTTTCGCGCCCGTTCCGTCGACGACGGTTCCGTTGGTGATGATCAGATCGTGCATGCGGTGCCTCGAGGTCGGGGTCAGTGGAGAGGAGTGGTGAGTAGTCCGGTGTTGCGAGCAGTCGGAGCGCAGCGGAGAGGCGCAGCGCCACAAGGCAGAGTCAGCTCTCGGGTTGGTCGGGATCTTGACTGGGATGGCGAGGATCAGCACCTCGCGTCCGGCGTGGCTTCTCGGCCGGACGCTGGGCTAGCAGGCGGGTGGTCTCCGCCGAAGGCGTTGTAGTGAGAATCGCCGCGACGACATCAATAAGTGAACTTATGAATAGTCGGTTGTCGACCTGGCGATCGTCCTTGGCGCGGCGAGCAAGTTCCACGGCGGCATGAAGGACCGCAGTGAACCGCCGGTGGAGATCGAGCGACGTCTTGTCGAGGTTGGCGCCGACGAGGGCCCGCCAGCGATGCGTCGAGTCGGTTGGCTCGTCGAGTGTCGACGCAGAAACGCGGGGGTCGGGCCGGTTCAGGACGTCGGCATGCACGACCAGAAACGCCCGGCCAGAGCCCGTCTCGAGCTTCGGAGCGAACGGGCGTACATAGGCCGCGGCGAGTTCCCTCGGGTCGTCCGGTGAGGACGCCTCGTACGCGTCGAGAAGCGCGTGGCGTCGGGCGTTCACATCGGGAAGGTGGCGGGCCATGATCGCCCGAACGAGGCCGGCGCGGTCCTCGAAGTGGTACTGAGCGGCGATGGCGTTGCGGGCACCGGATTCTCGAGTGATCTCGCGGAGGGACACCGCCTCGATGCCGCGCTCGGCGAATAGTCGTTCAGCAGCATCGACGAGGCGGTCGCGGGTCGACAGTTCCGTCGGCAAGCGGAGGACCTGTGCGGTCATGGTCCCGTCGCGATCAATTCTGCGGCCGATCGGAACAGCGACATCGTGGTCGCGTGGAGCATGTCGCCGATCTCACGCGGAGCGTGACCGGCGTAGGCGCGGGCGTTCGTGCCTTCGAGGATGATGCCCAGCCGATAGCCGGCAAGCACCTGATACCACGTGGCGAGTTGTGCGGTCACCTCGCGTCCCGAACCCGCCGTCTTCTCGATATAGCGATCGATGAGCTCGTCGCGTGTTGGCAGGCCGGTCGGATCGATCACCGATACCCCCGAGCCGCCGGTCGGGAACGTGGCGAGAAGCGCGCCGAGATCGAGCAGCGGGTCGCCGATGGTCGCGAGTTCCCAATCGACGATCGCGGCGAGTGAGGGCTGGTCGTGGCGGAACATCACGTTGCCGAAGTGGAAGTCGCCATGGATGATCCCGGGGCGCCACGAACGGGGGCGATGGGCATCGAGCCAATCGCTGATCTCGGCGAGGTTGGGGATCTCGTGGCCGGGGTAGTTCGGTGTGCCCTCATAGGAGAGGAGGTGGGCGCGCCACCGGTCAACCTGCCGTTCGAGCCAGCCGTCGGCGCGGCCGAGCGACCCGAGCCCGACGCTCACATGGTCGACGCAGCCGAGCGCGGCGATGCCGTCGGCCATCGACAGGCCCATGGCGTGCTTCCACGTCGGGTCGGCGTACGCATCGGGGAGGCCGAGCGTCGGTGTGAAGCCGTGGACAGGCTCCATGATGTAGAACGCCGACCCGAGCACGTCGAGAGACGGCTCGTCGGCGATCAGTCGAGGATGTGGAACGTCGGTATTCGTGAGCGCACGCAGAACCATGGCTTCTCGGCGCATCGTCTCATCGGAGTTCGCCCGCTTGTAGGGCGGGGGATGACGCAGGACGGCCTCGAAGTTCGTCCGCTGGATGAGTGCCATCACGTTCTGCGTGCCACCACCCAGCGCAGTGAGCTCGACGGTTCCGGAACCGAGCGCGCGTGCGTCGAGCCACGCCGTGAGTTTCTCGATATCGATGGGAACGGCGGTCACCGGCGGCTCTCAGACCGGCAGGTTGCCGGTCGCGGTCTTCGTCGTGCCGTGGTCGCGATACGCCGCGATGGTGCGTTCGGCGATTCGCATCTGGTGGATCTCGTCGGCACCATCGGCAAAGCGCGCCCACCTGGCCTGCTGGTACATGTGGGCCAGAGGTGTGTCGTTCGAGTACCCAAGGGCGCCGTGCACTTGAATCGATCGATCGATGATCCGATTCAGTGCGTTCGCGACGAAGTGCTTGGCCATCGACACTTCGGACTTGAAGTCCTCCTTGCGATCGATCTTGTACGCAGCGTGAAGGACCATGAGCTTGGCCTGGTACAGCTCCATCGCGGAGTCGGCGATCATCCACTGGACGCCCTGCTTCTCGGCCAGGATCGACCCATGGCTGAACCGATCGAGCGAGCGGGCGACCATCATGTCGAGCGCGGTCTCCGCTTGGCTGATCCAGCGCATGCAGTGTGCAAGTCGGGCCGGGCCGAGGCGGTACTGGCCGAGGAGATGCCCCTGGCCCCGTCCACCCAGCATCTGGTCCTTGTGCACGCGGAGGTCTTCGATGACGATCTCGTTGTGACCGGTTGATCCGTGCATGGTGGAGATCTGGCGTTTGTTGATCCATCCCTCGCTCGGGATGTCGACGATGAACGCGGTGTTGGCCGCCTGGGGGAGATCGGGGTCGTCCTCCGTCCGAGCGATGAGGATCGCGAATCGGGCGCGCTGGGCACCCGAGATGAACCACTTGTGTCCGTTGATCACCCACTCGTCCCCGTCGGGAACAGCGATCGTGCGGATGAGCGTGGGGTCGGACCCGGCCACCTCCGGTTCGGTCATGGCGAAGCAGGACTGCGCCTTGCCCTCGCACAGCGGTCGGAGATACTTCTCCTTCTGCTCGTCGGTTCCCCAGTGCAGAAGGGTATGCATGTTGCCTTCGTCGGGCGCCTGGCAGTTCAGCACCCAGGGGCCGTAACTGGCCTTGGCCGACTCGGCCTGCACCATCGCCAACTCCACATGACCGAGGCCCATACCGCCCCACTCCTTGGGCATGTGAGGAAGCCACAGTCCTTCCTTGAACGCCTTCTTGCGCATGTCCATAAGCACACCGACGTAGGCCGCGCGATCGGTCTCGTCGAGCTTGTCGTCGTGGATCTTTGCTTCGCCGGGCTTGACGACGGCGTCGATGAAGGTCCGCACCCGGATGCGGATGTCTTCGAGTTCGGGCGAGAGCGAGAAGTCAATTGCCATAGGGCAAGTCTCTCACGAACTAATGCAGACGCATCAAATCGCGGGAGAAGATGACGCCGGTGTCTGATATCTGACACGAGCGAACTGATGCCCGTTCCGGGGTCCTGTCACCGATGAACCCCATCCGCTGCGGTACTCGCTCGTCGTTCTCCTCCGGCGAACCGGGTCTCCGTTCCTCGGGCGGGGCCCCATCGGCGCCACCCCTCCACTTGCGCGGTGCGCGGGGCCCTTCAACTCCGGGGCGGAGGGAGGCGGCTACCGTGTCGGGCCTGTGATGGGGCGGCGTAACGGGGTTCTGCTGCTCGTCGCCGTCACGGCGATCTGGGGAACCACCTTTCCGCTCGTGAAGACCCTCGGCGAGCGGTCTCTGGAGCCGGCGGCGATCATCGCCGTCCGGTTCGGCCTCGCCGCACTCGTGCTCTCACCGTGGCTTCGTCGGCTCACCTGGCCGAAGATTCGTGAAGGGACGATGCTCGGCACCGTTGCCTTCGCCTCCTATGCCACGCAGACGATCGGACTCGAGAAGGTGACGAGCGGACGTGCCGCATTCATCACCGGACTCAACGTGATCATGGTGCCCCTGGCCCTCCCGTTCCTGGGTCGTCGGCTCCATCGCCTCGTGCTGACGGCCGCCGTCCTTGCGGTGATCGGTATCGCCCTGATGTCCTGGGACGACGGTGCGCTCCGGTTCTCGGCCGGGGACCTCTGGATTCTCGCGTGCGCGGTGTCCTATGCCGCCTATGTGCTGCTGCTCGAACGATTCGCCCCACGCCACGAGGTGGTGTCGCTTTCCGCCGTGCAGGTGTTGACCGTCGGCCTGCTCGGCGCAGGTTGGTTGCTCGCTCGCGGGCCGGCGGAGTCTCTGCGCACGCTCCGCCACGCCGCAGGTGGGACCTGGGTGACGCTCGTCTACCTCGGTGTCGTCGCCGTCGCTCTGTCGACCCTCCTCCAGACTCGGGCCCAACAACTCGTCCCGGCCCCGATCGCGGCGATCGTCTACGCACTCGAGCCAGTCTTCGGCGCCCTGGCGGCCTATGCGTGGCGCGGGGAAAGGATCGCCCCAATCGGTTTCGTCGGCGGCGCGCTGGTCATCGTCGCGATGGTCCTGAGCCAACGATCCCTGGTTGCGGAGCCAGCGGTCGACGCCGCGCCCGCCAGTGGCGTCAGCCGCCGAAGCGCGATCCGAGCTCGGCGGTGACCTTGCGGAACTCGGCGACGGTTTCGCTGATGATCTCGCCGACCGGGCGGACACTGTCGATGCGCCCGGCCACCTGGCCGGTGAGGGCGATCGACGCCTCCATGTCACCACCGAAATAGAGGTCGAGCGCGCGACCCATGATCGACAGGCTCACCTGCTCCTGACGCTCGAGTTCCTCGCTGAGCTTAGTCCGCAGTGCCCGTAGTCCCGGCTTGCTGTGGCGGTTGAGGAACACCGTGTCGGTCTCGGCGGCGTTGACGATGGCATCCTTCCAATTCTGATGAACCGGTGACTCTGCGGCAGAGACCATGCGGGTCCCCATCTGCACGCCCTCAGCGCCGAGTGCGAACGCCGCAGCCATCGAACGGCCGTCGGTGATGCCTCCGGCCGCAATGATAGGTACACCTACTTTTGAGGCCACGAGGGGCAGCAGCACCATGGTAGCGACGTCGCGAGGATTCTTGAACCCTCCACCCTCGCCTCCTTCGACGACAAGCCCGTCGACGCCGGCTTCCACGGCTTTGAGCGCACCGGCCAATGTGGGGACGACATGGAACACCGTGAGGCCGGCGGCCTTGAGCTGTGCGGTGTACTTCGTCGGGTCGCCGGCGCTCGTCGTGACGAAACGGACGCCCTGGTCGATCACGAACTGCACGATCCCGGGATCACGGACAAACGCCTGGGCGATGTTCACCCCGAACGGCTTGTCGGTGAGATCGCGCATCTTGGCGATCTCGATCTTCACGGCGTCGAGCTCGCCCGACGAGGTTTCGATGATGCCAAGACCACCGGCGTTCGACACGGCGCTGGCCAATTGGGCGCGGGCGATCCAGCCCATGGGCGCCTGGACGATGGGGTAACGGGTACCGAGCACGTCGGTGACGCGCGAGGAGATCGAATCGGTCATGGGTTCAGCCTGGCCGTAGCAGCGGTCCGAGCGCCAGACGGGAGGGTCGGCCCTTCGCCACGAGTCGGAAACGTCTCACCGCCTTCTTACGGAACATTGCCGCTCGTCTTACCTTCGGCCGTCATCGTGATGTCCGTTGGTGAACCCACCAGCGATGAGCCACCTGCTCATCTTCCCCCGCCCGAAGGACTCTTCTCATGAACACCAAGAACTCCCGTCGCAATCGCATCGCCGCCATCGGCCTCGGTGCCGCTCTCTCCCTCGGCGTCGCCGCCCCGGTCTTCGCCCAGACGTCCGCCACCACCGTCAACCCGACGACGACGAAGGCCCGTCCGAGCCAGGCCGAGCGCGAGGCGGCCGAAGCGGCCCGCAAGGCGGCCTTCGCCGCCCGACTCGGCGTCACCGTCGCCCAGATCACCCAGGCCGACAAGGACCAGGCCAAGGC
>JANMYF010000170.1:0-6541 GCA_031381685.1 Acidimicrobiia bacterium | reverse complement strand
CCACTCCTGTCCTTCCCTCGCACACCCCAGCACCTCCAAGGAAATCATCATGACGATGACCGAGAACACAAACCTCCTCGAAGGCCGGATCGTTTCGATCGCCGGTCCCGTGGTCGACGTGGAGTTCCCCGCCGGGTCGCTCCCCGAGATCAACGACGCCGTGATCCTCACGGTCGTCATCGACGGAGTGACCGAGGAAGTCTGGGCCGAGGTCGCCCAGCACATCGGTGAGAATCGCGTGCGCGTCATCGCCATGCGCCCGACCGACGGCATGGTTCGCGGTGCCACGGTCCGCCAACTCGGCCACGGCATCACGGTGCCCGTCGGCGACGTCGTGAAGGGTCACGTGTTCAACGTGCTCGGCGAGCCGCTCGACACCGGCGGCGCCCCCCTCGAAGGCGTCACAGAGCGCTGGGCCATCCACCGCCGGCCGCCGGCGTTCGACACCCTCGAACCCAAGCGCGAGATGTTCGAGACCGGCGTGAAGGTCATCGACCTGCTCGAGCCCTACGTCAAGGGCGGCAAGATCGGCCTCTTCGGTGGTGCCGGCGTCGGCAAGACGGTGCTCATCCTCGAGATGATCACCCGTGTGGCCAAGGAGTTCGGTGGCGTGTCGGTGTTCGCCGGAGTCGGTGAGCGCACCCGTGAGGGCACCGACCTCTGGTTGGAGATGAAGGAGACCTCGACCGGGGAGGAGGGCAAGTTCGTCATCGACAACGCCGCCCTCGTCTACGGCCAGATGGACGAGCCGCCGGGTGTGCGTCTTCGTGTCGCTCTGTCGGCACTGACGATGGCCGAGTACTTCCGTGACGTGCAGAACCAGGACGTGCTCCTGTTCGTCGACAACGTCTTCCGCTTCACCCAGGCCGGTTCGGAAGTGTCGACGCTGCTCGGCCGTATGCCTTCTGCCGTGGGATACCAGCCGAACCTTGCCGACGAGATGGGCCAGCTCCAGGAGCGGATCACCTCGACGCGCGGCCACTCGATCACGTCGCTGCAAGCGGTGTATGTGCCCGCCGACGACTACACCGACCCGGCCCCGTTCACGACGTTCCGCCACCTCGACGCCACCACCAACCTCGCCCGTGAGATCGCCGCCCTCGGCATCTTCCCGGCCGTGGATCCGCTGGCGTCCACGTCGACGATCCTCGCCCCCGACGTCGTCGGCGATCGTCACTACAGCGTCGCCCGCCGGGTCCAGTCGATCCTGCAGCGCTACAAGGAACTCCAGGACATCATCGCCATCCTCGGCATCGACGAATTGTCGGAAGAGGACAAGGTTCTCGTCCAGCGGGCCCGCAAGGTCCAGAAGTTCCTCTCCCAGCCGATGTTCGTGGCCAAGGCGTTCACCGGTCAGGAAGGCATCTTCACCCCGGTCTCCGACACCATCGAAGGTTTCGAGAAGCTGTGCGCCGGCGAGTTCGACACCGTTCCGGAACAGGCGTTCCTGAACGTCGGCGGCATTGATTCCGTGCTGGAGAAGGCCGCCAAGCTCGAGCGCGGCGAGTGATGGATCTCCTTGGAGCGGCTGGAAGTGGTCTTCTGATGTACGTTGCGAGCAGCGAAGCGAAGCGGAGCAGCGCAGCGCCGGAGACATCCAGCCATGGCTGACACGACCATGCATGTCGAGCTGGTCTCTCCGGAGCGCAAGCTGTTCTCCGGCGACGCCACGATCGTGATCGCCCGTCCCGACGGCGGTGACGCCGCCTTCCTTCCTGGACACGCACCGTTCCTCGGGCTGCTCGGTGTCGGACCGGTCATCATCAAGACGGCCGACGGCAAGGAGATCAGGGCGGCCATCCACGGTGGGTTCATCGAGGTCCGCAACAACAACGTGACCATCCTCTCCGACGTCGCCGAGCTGTCCACCGAGATCAACGTCGCCCGGGCCCAGGAGGCCAAGGCACGGGTCGAGGGCTCAGCGCATGGTCTGTCCGAGGTGGAGCGGGCCGCCGCTCTGCGTCGGGCGAACACCAGGCTCGCCGTCACCGCGTAGCGTCCCGAATCACAAGTCCGCTGCCGAATCCTCGGCCAGATTCCGCCGTGGCGGCGTCCTCGTCGTTGCGGTTGGACGAGGCAGGCGCTGCCTCCTGCGTCCTTGCCACGACGAAATCTGACTCGCGTATTCCGCGAGCCACTTATGATCCGGACACTAGCGCTCGACCCACCATCAGTTCTCGGAGGCGACCCGGTTTCGGCCGGGTCGTTTTTCGTTGTGGGAGTGTTGTCATCGATGCGACGTCGCCTCGGAGTGGTGCTGCTGCTCGACGAACCATGGCGGAGCGAAGTGCAGGGGCTTCGGCGGGCCCTGCAGTCGCCGTCGCTCCACACGCAACCTCCCCACCTGACCCTGGTCCCGCCGGTCAACGTGCCCGAGAACCGGCTCGGCGACGCGGTCGCTGTGCTCCGTCGGGAGGCCGCCCGCTGCCGCCCCACCTTGCGCCTCACCGTCGGGCCGGTGGCGTCGTTTGCCCCGGTGTCGCCGGTGATCTTCCTGGGGGTCGAAGGTGACGACCTCGACGAGCTCCATCGGCTTCAGGCAGGGGTGTTCCGAGGACCCCTTCTGCGTTCCGTGGACTACGACTACGTGCCCCACGTGACGCTGCACGAGTCGGCCTCGGAGGAGGCGATCTCGCGGGCGCTTGCCGTGCTCTCCGGTTACCGCATCGACGTCGAGTTCGATCGCGTCCATCTGCTCGAGCAAGGACCGGACCGGGTGTGGCGTCCGCTGACGGACGTGGCGTTCGGACCGCCGACGGTTCGCGGACGCGGTGGCGTGGAACTCCACCTGCGGTGGTCGCAACGGCCCGCCGCCGACGTGCGTGCACTCTTCGAGGACCACGGCGAATGGCCGGACTCGGATGAGCCGACGCCGCCACCGCCACCGCCACCGGTTTGGCTCGAGGCCCGCGACAGCGAGGGCGTGCTGATCGGGGCGCGTCTCGGCGGCCACGCTCTTGTGGTCGACGGATCGCTCGGCTACGGCATCGAGGAGCGGCTCCTCGACGAGCCGTTACCCGAGTAGCGACGAGCCGTTACCCGAGTAGCGACGAGCCGCTACCCGAGTAGCTAGGCCGTGGGGGATTCCGCGGTCCGTAGAAGCTCACCAGGCGTTGCGGTGGACGATCTTGTCGAGGGGCACGCGTGCCGCTGCTTTGAAGTCGGTGCCGAGGGTGTAAGCGACCGGGGTGAGGCAGACCTGGGTGATCTCGTCGAACGGGATGCCCAGGATGTCGGCCGCTTCTTGTTCGAACATCAGATGAATCGTGGTCCAACTGGTCCCGAGGCCGCGGGCGCGGGCCGCGAGCATGAAGCTCCAGGTGGCCGGAATGATCGACCCGAGCATCGCGCTCGACGCCGCATTCGGTGCACCTTCGAAGCGCCCCTCAATGCACGGGATCACGAGATATGGGGCGCGGTGGAAGTGCTCGGCGAGATACTCAGCCGAGCTCATCACCCTCTGCTGCTGAGCATCGCGGCTCTCCTCTCCGGTCACAATGTTGCCGGCGGCCATCGGCATGGTCCGGTAGATGACAAAGCCCTTCCGGTAGAGGTCGGCGATCGCCATCTTCTTCGCCGGGTCGTCGATCACGACGAAGTGCCATCCTTGCGAGTTCGAGCCGCTGGGTGCCTGGGTGGCGAGGTGGATGCACTCGTCGATGAGTTCGCTCGGGATGGGACGGTCGAAGTCGAGGCGCTTGCGAACGGCGCGGGTGGTGGCGAGAAGCTCGTCGGGCGAGAGCGGAAGAAGGGCGGACATGGCAGAAATCGTCCCAGACGGCGGAGCACTTCGCCCAGTCCGCGTCGTCCTCCCGGCCGAGGCCTCGCATTGTGCGTCGAATTGAGCAATAGTTGAGGTAGCGAAAACGCTTGCCGCAAGGCCGTGGCCGCGGCGGCCGACGGAGCCACGACCTGTTCCTACTTCACGGGATGTTACGGCTGTGCTCAGCTCCTCGGCTTCGGAAGTTCTCGTTCTCTGTTCTCACCCCGTCCTCTCTGAGGCTCTTGTCGCTGCACTGCGAACGTCCGGTCTGAACGCGTCACGGTTTGAGACCACGATCGACCTTCGCCCGGGCATAGCCTGTCCGGTCGTCGTCGGTCCCATTGCCGAGGGAAGTCCCGAAGCTCGGGTGGCCGAGACGCTTCGGGGAGACAGCACGATCGTGTTGGACGAAGGCGTCGAGATCCGCGGTGCCGAGAGACTCCCGGCCCCGTCGACTCTGCGGGATGTGCTCGTCACGCTGCAGAGGATGGCCGCCCCGGATCGCGGGCTGTCGATCACGCCACGCCACACGCAGATCCTGCAGTACGTGGCCGACGGCCTGTCCGTCCAGGAGGCGGCGCAGCGCCTTGGCATCACGCCGAAGACGGTGAACAACCATCTCGGCGCTGTCTACCGGCGCCTTGGTGTGGAGAACCTCACCCAGGCCGTTCTGCAGGCGATCCGCGCTGGTCTTGTCGATCCATCCCGCCGGTCGGCGGACGCGTCGCGCTGACGGACTTCCTGACCCGATCAGGTTGGACGATCACGCGGTGGTGGTCGTCGTGGAACTGGTGCTCGACGTCGTGCTCGAAGCCGACGTAGTGGTCGAACCCTGCTCGGGGGTCGACGTGGCGACCCGCGCCGTCGTCGACGGAGCCGGACGCGTGGTCGGGGCAAGTGCTCCGACGGGAGCGGTCACGGCTGGCGTCGGGACGGTGATCACGACGACGATGGACTGCGGCGGTGGCGGCACAAGCGTGGTGACGGCAATCGTCGGTTCAGACGAGCTCGGTGGGATCTTGGCCACCGCTTCGTTCAGCTTCTGTTCGAGCTGGCCGACTTTGTCCTTGAGGTCGTTGGCTTCGGCGACGGCGGCGTCGCGCTTCTCCCGTTCGCTGGAGAGCCGCTCGGAGGACCGGATGTTGAGCGTCACGCCGACCAGGGTGACGACCGCCGAGAGGATGGCGCCGGCGAGGATGGCGTGCGCAGGGTTGAGCGCGCGTTCACTCGGCCGGGGTGGGCTCATCGGCCCGCCGAAGTCTGCTCGCTCCGGCGGCTGTTCGGGTCCGTCGGTCACAACCCGACACGGTACTCGGCACCGTGTCGCCTGAGGGCTGTCCCATTGCTGGCAGCACCGTAGCCTGCCCCCATCGCGGCGTTCGAATGGGCGGGCTCGGGGAACGCTCGATGAACGTTTTGTTCGTAACTTCGAATTGCCGCTTTAGTCGGCCGCCTCTCTGCGACGATAGCTGCGACATCAGCGAACAGTAGGGAGAGCTCGTGGCCTCATCTCGGACGACCGTGGTACTCGACACGTCGGTGCTGATCGCCGACCCGGGATCGCTGCACACGTTCGAGGGACGAGATATCGTCATACCGCTCACGGTCATCGAAGAACTCGATGGTCACAAAGGCCGCCGTGACGATGTCGGCGCCGCTGCCCGTGAGGCACTCCGGGCGATCGAGGGGCTCCGCGTCGCTCACGACGGCAACATCAACCATCCGGTCGATCTGGCGAACGGCGGAACCCTCCGGGTGGAGACGAACGGTGTCCACCTCGACGAGATCCGCGTGCTCGGCCTCGATCCGGTCAAGGCGGATAACCGAATCCTGGCGGCATGCTGCGGGCTGCGTGCCGATGGTGCTTCGGTCACGGTTGTCACGAATGACACGGCGATGCGGATCAAGGCCGCACAGCTCGGGTTCGAAGCGGCCGAGCACACGCGGGCGAATCGATCCGTCGTCGAGACCGGCTACGGGTCATGGCCGATCTTCGAGGTGTCCTCGGAGCTGCTGACGGACATCCATCATTCCGGGGCCGGTGGGTTGAGTTTCGCCGCGGTCCAGGAGGAGGAGCGGGGCGTGACGGAACTGGAGGACAACACCTTCGGTGTGCTCCGTTCCGGCTCCTCGTCGCTGCTCGTCCGGTCGATCGACAAGATGCTCCGGGCGCTCCCGCAGCACCAAGAGGCCTACGGGCTTCGTCCGCGCTCCAAAGAGCAGCGCGCCGCGCTCGACCTCCTGCTCGATCCGGACGTGACCGTCGTCGCCCTCGACGGCACCGCAGGAACCGGGAAGACCATTCTGGCGCTCGCTGCGGGGCTGGAACAGGTCGTCGAGCGCCATGCCCGCTACGAGCGCCTCGCCGTCTATCGGCCGATCGTTCCGGTGGGCCACGCCGACCTCGGGTTCCTTCCCGGCACGCTCGACGAGAAGCTCGAGCCTTGGATGGCTGCCGTCGTCGATGCGCTCGCTGCCTTGACCGATGACGGGAGCTATCTCACCGCTGAGGTTGTGATGACCGAGCTTCTCGAGCGCCGCAAGCTCACGATGGAGAGCGTGACGTTCCTGCGCGGCCGGACCCTGCAGTCGAGCTTCATCGTCGTCGACGAGGCGCAGAACCTCGAGCCGAGCACCGTGAAGACGATCCTCACCCGCGTGGGCGAAGGGGCGAAGATCGTGTTCAGCGGCGACCGCGACCAGATCGACGCCCCGTACCTCTCCAAGCACAACAACGGGCTCGCCGTGCTCCTCGACGCCTTTCGCGGCCAACGCTGC
>JANMYF010000132.1:0-45120 GCA_031381685.1 Acidimicrobiia bacterium | reverse complement strand
AGTCGCGCCCGGACGCAGCGGATGTCATCGAGCGCTCCACGCAGTTCATTGGCACGAGCGGCGCGGAGGTCGACGCGGCGGAACCCTTTCATGATCTCGGCGGGATCGATGACTTCCATACGTACAAGTGTACGAAGGGGGTGTGACAATCGAGAGGGTCCTTTGGAAGATCTCCTGAAAGCGATATGTGGTTCGCGGGGTGGCGGCGTCGGGAGCGCATTCCAACTGCTCGGAACCGACCAGTCGGTTCTCTGGACCATTCGAGCGTGGTCCTGAAGTGCCCACAACGGCACATCCGGAGCACCGCTGCACCTCGCCGATTACCGGGCGGGGTTTGCGTTCTCGGTTTCGCGTTCGGTGGGAGGCGGTCCGGAAATCGCAAGGCGGTCCAGGCCGATGCCGCCGATGAGCAAACGCTCCTTGGAGTTCGAGAGCAGTCGTTGGGTCCACGGCACAAAGCCGCCATCGCCGACTTCGACTTGGTTGCCGCCAAAACGCGCATGAAGTTTGAAACACACCGACGGGTAGTAGTCCCGCCCGGCCGTTCGCTCGTCGTCGACACGCGCACGCACACCGCACTCAACGAGTTCGCGGACAACCCCGTCGACGAGCGATCCAAGCCCGCCCTCGAAGTCCGTGATTGACACCATGGCGTCGTCGGCCCCGGCGTCTCGAACGACGCTCGACATCGCACGAACGAGGCGAACCAACTCCGTGCGCTCGAACGACCGGCTTCCCGTGTCACGGCCAGCAATAGCCAAGCCTAGTAACGAAAAGTGCGCGAAGGACATGGGCCCCCCGAATCGCTGCGCTCGGGTAACTCTTTGGACGGAAGCGAGATGGACCACCTCCGCAGACCGCGGTGTTGCACGGAGCGCATCACGACGACGGCACGCTGCCTCAAGCGCCAGCCCGTTCGTCGGATCCGCCGCAACTTCACTTCCCCGGACTGTGCTCACGACGCGATGTTGGTGAACACCTGCCACCACGGAGTGAGCGCCGAGCGGGACGAGCGGAGACAAGGTGACGGCCTCGAACTGCTCACCGATCGACTCGAGCGCACGACACTCTGTCTGGATCATGCGACGACCTTCGACCGTCGATGGCCGAACGAAGCGATCGCGTTCGTATTGGGCAAGGACGTCTTTCGGCGTCAGGTCGTTCGTACGTCGCCGCGCTGCCTCAAGGAGAACAGTCGTTGCGTCCGCACCTCCGAGAGCGACTATCCGTTCAAGCACGTCGTCGCTGTACTGCGCGCCTATCCGTTCAAGTCCTGGATGGCGAACGGGCTTCATCGGACAATCGTATGAAGTTCACACGGAACCGGCCGTGAATTCTGTTCGACCCGGCGCGACGTTCACTCGAGCCGATCGTCCGTGGCGTATGAATGGTCGGGGAATCGGTACTGGTGGACGACGACGGGCGAGGTTCACGTCGGGGCACGGTCCGCGGCGCGCCTCTTCCGCCGCTCGTGACCGCCGACCGCCTCACCGGGGGTGTGCGGACCGGCCGGTGATGCAAGGCGTGCCGTAACGTTCGGGTGTGTTTGCAACCCGTCGAGCGACGATCTCGGATGCACAGGTGATCGGCCAGCTGTTGGTTCGGTCGGCGAAGTTCGCATACGCCGATATCGCTTCGCCCGAATACCTCGCCGCGCTTGATCCCGAGGCCAGGGCTGCCGAGTACGAGCGACTCTTGCCCGTCCAACATGGCCTCCGGTATGGAGTGTTCCTGGCCCTTGACAACAACGTCGAACTCGGCTTCGCCGAAATTGAGCTGAGCCAGGTCGAGACCGCGGGCCCGGTAGGGGTGCTGCAACGGATGTTCTTCGTGCCTGAATCGCTCGGGCGCGGACTCGGCCCCCTGCTCCACGACACCATCGTCGAGGAATTCACCCGGTGGGGATGCGCAGAAGCGGGACTCACCTACGTCCGAGGCAACGAACGTGCGCGTTCGTTCTACCGGAAGCAGGGGTGGGCGGAAACCGGGGAGATCCGTCCGTTCGATGATCACGGGCGAGAGCTCTACGACATCGTGATGCGACGACTCATTCCATAGCGCCCGACTCCGGCCCGACGCGAGGGTCTGGGGCGACCACCTCGAATGCTGTCAGCAGTTCGGGGTGCGCTTGGCTGACCTTCCACTAGGCATCCGTTTCGCGGCGCGAGACGAGTCTCGTCTCGGTTCAACGGAGCTTGGCCACCAGATCGTCGAGCGCCTCGCGCAGAAGTGACGCCTCGGTACGGTTGAGGCGACCGGCGAGCTTGGAGAGACGATCGAGCGCACCTCTCGTGTAGTAGTTGCTCTTCAGGACCATCTTCTCCTCGACGTAGATCGCGACACGGCCTCCGCCTTCGCGTTTGCCCCGAGCCAGTGCTTCTCCGGCGAACCGGAACAGGTCTTCGGTGTCGGTCGCATGCGGCGGCCTGGCCGCCACGCCGAACGTCGCGCTGATCGTCCAACCGTCGACAGGGTGCTGCGCGAGGTGGCCGCGGATCTCGTCCAGCAGGATCAGGGCGTTCTCCGCAGACGAGTTCGGCAGGGCGATGCCGAACTCGTCGCCTCCGAGTCGACCGACGATCGCGTCCTTCGGCAGCGACTGCGTCAACGTGTCGACCCAAACCTGGAGCACCTTGTCCCCTGCCGCGCGACCCGCAGTGTCATTGAGTTCGGCGAAACGGTCGAGATCGGTGAGCGCAACAGCGACCGCGCCGGTGCCGACGGATCGCTCGACCTTCGCCATGAGGTCGACAAGAGAAACGGACTTCTGATGCCCGTGCCAGTTCAAGGTGATACTCATAACATATATATGTACCACCGGTATACGTTGCCGTCAAGGGGTAACCCGAAGGCGAGCGCGCACGGACCCCTAGCGCTGCCGAGCCCTTCGTCCGGTGAGGGGTCGGCCTCGCCCGGGGACGGTGATCAGGAGAAGGCTGCCGAGCCCTTTGTCTGGTGGAAGGGGTCGGCCTCGCCCGGGGACGGTAAGCGGACGCACGTGGTGGCCGTTGGTCCACGGGAAGTCTTCTCGTGTCGACGACACAGAGCATCATCGGCCGTTCGAACAATCTCTAGGCCCATGGGCATGGATAAAAGTTAGGTATTGACCTCAGCATCATCCGTCCGTATGGTTAGGCGTATGCCTCAACGTTCTGGGGTCGATCCCGATCTTCCCGACATCTTCCACGCCTTGGCCGACCCGACTCGCCTTGCGGTCGTCGAGCGTTTGAGCGTGTCGCCGGCGTCTGCGAGCGAGCTGGCGAAGCCGTTCGCGATGGCGCTGCCGTCGTTCATGCAGCACATGGGCGTGCTCGAACGAGGAGGGATCGTGTCGTCGCACAAGAACGGACGAACCCGGACCTATCAGCTCGCGCCCGGTGCGTTGCAGCTGGCGTCGGCGTGGCTGGCCGAATTCCGCAACCACTGGGAACGCCAACTCGACCAGCTCGACCACCTATTGATCACGACCAACCACACCCAAGGAGCATCATGAACCACTTCACCCCGAACCCCGCTCTCGACCTCGTGCTCGAGCGCACCATCGCAGTTCCGCCCGAGCGGGTCTGGGCGGCGTGGACCGAGCCGAAACTGTTGATGCAGTGGTTCACGCCGGCACCGTGGAAGACCGTCGCCGTCGATATCGACGTGCGCCCCGGAGGCCGCTGCGTCACCACCATGGAATCACCCGACGGCGACCAGTACCCGAACGCTGGTTGCTACCTTCAGGTGGAGGAGAACCGGCTCCTCGTGTTCACCAGCGTGATGACCGAGGACTTCCGCCCAGTCGCCCCAAGCAACGGCGCAGGTGACCTCGCCTTCACCGCACGGATCGAAATCGCACCGTCTCCCGATGGCGGCACCCGCTACCGAGCGATCGCCATGCACGCCGACGAGGACGCCGCCAAGCAGCACTCCGACATGGGCTTCACCGAAGGCTGGGGAGCTGCCCTCGACCAACTCGTCACCCTGATGACGACCTCAGTCGATCCCGCCTGAAACATCGACAACGGCGCGGGTTCTCCACTCGATCGGCCGCATCGACAGGAGCTCCACCACTACGACGACTCGCAGTCAACACGTTCGTCTCACTCGACGATGGGCAGCGAACGTTGCGGCTCGCGGCTCGATCGGTCGCTCCATCGAGACAACGCTCGCGAGCATCGAAGGCGACCTGCTCGGCAACGCACGCATCCCGACCAGCACACTCCAGCCAGAGTGCAGCGCGGACCGGTGACCCCGACGGGTACCCCAGAACGCCGGGATGGTGCCACCGAAACGCCACGCTCACCCGCATACCTCGGACACGATGCGGAGGGGTCGCGCCCCGACGAAGCGCGGCGCCGTGCGCCGGGAACAGGGACAAAGGAGTGCGTGTGACCCTGGGACTGGGCCGCCCTACGCAGCGAGACCTAGCGTTGCCTAGGCTCTGCTCGTGAAAGCAGTCGTGGGCCACATCGGGATCAACCTGTCGAACGATGCAGAGTCCTTCGACCTTTGGAAGGGTCTGCTCGAGTTCCTCCAATTTCACATTGCGCCAGACGGGAATCACTTTGACGCAACGGACGGGCGGACCTACCTGTGCGTTCAGGTGACCAAGCCCGATCATCAAGCTCCGGAGTACCACCGCAAGCGGACCGGACTCAGCCACATCGCGTTACGTGTCGAGTCGCCGGCGATGGTTGACGATTTCGTGACAGGCTTTCTCGAACCTCGCGGAGTTGCCCCGCTTTATGGAGGAGCCATGAGACCGGCGGGATACCCGGACAGGTACTACGCCGTCTACTTCGAGGATCCGGATCGGCTCAAGGTCGAGGTGTACTTCGAATAGAGCAACGCCGCCTGTGCCAGGGTGTGCCGAATCCTTGTGAACCCGCGTAATCGGGGCGAGCGGGTTACTCCCGGGCGAGAGACGCCGGGATGCCCGGAAGGTTCACCCAAGGCTGCTTGTGTTCACACCACGCTTCTACGTTGGGCGTGACACCGGATCGGTCGTCGAGCGTTCCCGCCTTCACCGCGAGGATCCCAGCCGGACTGACCAGCGCCGAAACGATCGGAGAGCCGCACTGTCCGCAGAACCGGCGATACACGTGCACCGCGTCGTTCTTCTCCCCACGATCTTCGAAGGTGCTGAGGTTCCCGGACACGGTCATCTGACTCTCATGCACGATGAGGTTGACCGAGAACGCGGAGCCACCCTGGCGTTGGCAGTGGTCGCAATGGCAGACCGCGGTGGCGATCAGGTCGCCGGAGAGTTCGTAGGTGATCTGGCCGCAGAGGCATCGTCCGGTTTGCGTCATGGCGGGAAGTTAGCACCGGCCGCCACGATCACCAAGGCGCAGCCGGCCCCGTCACGCAGGAGGACCGGGCCATTCGCTGACCTTATGTCTGGGGTCCCGGTTCCCGACTTGGTGCGGTGGATCATGTGGGCGTGGCTGGGACGGACACCGATTCCGCGGCCGCTACGAGCCGTCTGCGGCCGGGCGGCCTCCGCGCCACGCTCGGCTGGCGGCGACCGGTTGGGTGATGGCCCGCGGGTCTGCCGTGGCCCAGCCCCACCCCGAGATGATGTTCATCTCGGCGATCAGCCAGCGCCCGTCGGTGATCTGCGCGCGTAGTTGATACATGCCACCCTGGATCCAGCCGAGGGTGCCGACCGACGTCATGAAGTAGGCCGACAGCTCCCCGCTGACGGCGTCGTCGGACACCGCCACGCTGACGTTCGCAGCGTGGTGCCCGCCTTTGATCAACGGCTCCTCGGCGCCGGCGTGACGGGAGTAGAGCGGACGGATCTGCTCCGGACCGTGCATGTGCAGGTCTTTGCCCGACCCGGGTGGAAAGTTCAGGACGTTCAGCGTCGCCTCGGGTGCAAAGCAGGCGACCACCTCGTCGGCCCGGTCGAGGTCCAGGGCATAGAGGTAGCGGTGGAAGAGCGCCTGCACGGCATCCTTGGCCTCGAGACGGGCCACTGATGCCCGCAGCGCTTCGACCTCAGTCCTCAGCGCGCGTAGTTCTTCGGTTTCGTTCGACATTTCCATCCCCGTTTCGTGACTACTGTCCGCCGGACACGACGATGTTCTGACCCGTCACCCACGAGCCGGCCGGCGACGACAGCCAGACGACGGCGGCGGCGATGTCGCTCGGCGTACCGAGACGACGCAACGGGATGCGCTGCGCGATCGATGGGAGCATCTCGTCGGTGACACCTCCGATCGTGCGGGTCGACTCCGTGGGTACGTTGCCAGGTGAGACCACGTTCGCTCGGATGCCCCGGGGACCGAGCTCGGTGGCCAGCGTCACTGCGAGATGATTCATGGCCGCCTTCGCCGCGCCGTACGCGGCGAAATTGACGGCTGGGCGCAGGCCGGCGATGGACGAGATGCCGATGATCGACGAACCGGGCGGCATGACCTCAGTGCAGGCGCGAGCCGCCACGAAGTGAGGTCGCAGGTTCAGCGCCAGCTGCCCGTCCCAGTGCCAGTCGGGGAAGTCGGAGAACGCGAAGTTGCCCGGGTGGTCCGAGGTTCCGGCGTTGCTCACCCAGATGTCGAGCCTCCCCAGGCCACCCACTGCCGCGTCGATGAGCCGCGGCACGGTGTCCTCGGCGGTGATGTCGCCCACCACCTTGACGGCCCGTCGCCCTCGCCGCTCGATGTGGGAGATCACCTCGTCGAGCTCGTGCTCGCGGCGGGCGGTGACCACCACATCGGCGCCGGCGTCGGCGAGCCCGATGGCGATGCCACGACCAATGCCGCGCCCGGCACCGGTCACCACGGCGACGGCGCCGTCGAGTCGGAACTGCACCATGAGGTCGGTGAGCGCGGGATCGGTCGGCGTCGTGGTGGGCAGGCCGGTCCGGCCCGTCGGGTTGAGATGCGACACCGGAGCGTCAGTTCCCCGCCAGCGCGGCGACCACGGGGGCAAAGGCGTCGGCGTTTCGGTCGGACACCGTGATGTAGCTGAAGCCGTACCGCTCGCGACGTTCTCGAAGGATGTCGCAGATGTGCTCGACGGAGCCGATCAGGGCGTTGGGGTGCGCGGCCATCTCGGGACCCGACAATCCGAACATGGTGCCCATCTTCTCGGCGGTGGCTGCCGCGTCATCGGTGACCACGGTGAAGTACGCACCGATCTCCAGCTCGACGCCGTCGAAGCGGTCGCCCGCTCCCGCGCGAACCCAGCCGACCTTGTCGTCCATGGCCGATGCCGAGGACGACTGCACGCCCGCGGGCCCGACGACACCGGCGCGGTTGTTGAAGTTGATGCTGACGATGTCGGCGACGCTGCCGGCGTAGGTGAGCACCCTGCGAGCACCGCCGCCGATCATGAGCGGGGGTCGTGGGCGCTGGCTGGGAAGAGGCTGTCCCTTGAAGCCCGAGGCGTTGATGTGTGCGCCTGAGACATCGATCGCCTCGCCGCTGAAGAAGACGTCGAAGAACGAAACGGTCTCCGCGAGGCGTGCGATACGGGTGGGGGCATCGTCCATCGTGAGCCCCATCGCCGTGTATTCACTGGCTGTCCATCCTGCGCCGAGGCCGAGCTCGAAGCGTCCGTCGCTGAGCAGGTCAAGCGTGGCCGCGGTCTTGGCCAGCACCACAGGCTGGTGGTAATCGATGCACAGCACCCTGGCTCCCACCCGCAGGGTCGTTGTGACCGCTGCTGCCGTGGCCATTGCCGGGATGGCGGCCAGCATCTGGCCGCCGTTCGTTCCTGTGTCCACATAGTGATCGGCCACGAAGAGCGTGCTGAATCCAAGGTCCTCGGCCTTGCGGGCGAGGTCCTTCCATGCGGTGCCCGACGTTGCCGCCGAACTCGACAGGGCAAAGCGAAATGGCTTCACCGGCATGTCATGACCTCCTGACGTGATGCGACCGTTCCGGTCACGAATACGTTGTAGCAGGAGTGGCTTGACCGATCACAGCCGACGCAGCGCGGAGATCAGCTGTGCGGGAGGCCGAAGAGGTCGCCGGCTTCGGCAACACGCTCCAACACCTGCGCCGCCGTGAACTTGAGAGCCATCCCATCGGCTCCCGCCCGAACCTCGTCCCACGTGATCGGGGTCGATACCGTCGGCGTCGGTCGGGCTCGCAGCGAGTACGCGCAGACCGTCGTCTTGGCCCGGACGTTCTGGCTCCAGTCGATGAGCACCTTGTCGGGACGGAGCTCCTTCGCCTGTTTCGCCACGATCTGGTCGGGGTGGGACAGCGCGAGACCCTCAGCCAGCCGCTTCGCCAGTTCGGTCGCACCGTCGGCACCGGCATAGGGCAAGGAGGTCGGCGGCGTCGCGTAGAGCTGCATTCCCTTGGAGCCGCTCGTCTTGGCGTGCAGGGTCATGCCGAGCGGTTCGAGAACCGCTGCGATGATCAGGGCGACATCGCAGCACTCGGCGATCCCGGTGCCCGGCCCCGGATCGAGATCGAACACGATCCGGTCCGGGTCCCAGCTGTCGTCAGCGGCGCGATGCATCGGCACGTGCAGCTCGAGCGCAGCGAGATTGGCCATCCACACGAGCGTGGGGAGATCCCGGCACACGATGTAGGTGTTGTCGTGCAGCTCGACCCGTTCGACCCAGTCGGGGGCGTGCGAGGGAATGTTCTTGTTGTAGAAGCTCTGCCCAGAGGTCCCGTTCGGGTAACGCTTCATCGTGATGTTGCGGCCGGCGAGGTGGGGCAGCATCACCGGTGCTATGCGCACGTAGTAGTCGATGACCTGACCCTTGGTCGTGCCATCGGGATAGAGGACCTTGTCGAGGTTCGTCAGGGCGAGCTGGCGACCTTCGATCTCCGTCACCAAACTCTGGCCGGCCACGTGGTGTCGTCCTCGCCCGGGCGAGATCGTCCTACGACGCCTTCTTGGACTTCGCTGCGGCCAACGAGGCCTCGAGCGCGGCCATGAGGTCGAGCACCTTCGGAGCTTCGGAGGGGGGTGGCAGCTCATAGACGGTTCCCATGGACTTCGCCTCGATGAGGGCTTGGACCTTGTCGCGGTAGTCGTCGCGGTACTGCGACGGATCGAAGTGCTCCGAAGCGGACGTCTCGACGAGCATCTTGGCCATCGCCAGTTCCTTCTCGGCGATCTCCATTGTCCCGTCGGGCAGGCCGTCGATCTCGGCGGGGTTGACCACCTCGTCGGCGTAGAGCAGCGTCTCCATGCACAGGAGGTCGCCGAGTGGACGGATCGCGACGAGGTACTCCTTCGTGCGCATGACGACCTTCGCGATCGCCACCTTGCGGGTCTCGGTCATCGCCTTGACCAGCAGCGCATAGGGACGCGCACCTCCCTTGTCGGGAGCGATGTAGTACGCCTTCTCGAAATAGACCGGGTCGATGTCGTCGAGGCTCACGAACTCGAGGATCTGCACGGTCTTCTCGTTGTTCGCATCGCGCGGCGCGAGCGCATCGAGCTCTTCGGGCTCGATCACGACAAAGCGATCGCCCCCGAGGTCATATCCCTTCACGATGTCGTCACCGGCGACTTCTTCGCCCGTCACCGTCGAGACGCGTTTCTGTTTGATCCGGGCCCCGGTGGATCGCTCGAGCTGGTTGAACGAGATGTCCTTCGACCGCTGCGCGGTGTAGAGCTTCACCGGCACGCTCAGCAACGCGAAGCTGATCGTTCCGGTCCAGGTCGGTCGGGCTGCCATGGCGAAAGGCTAACGCCGTGGCGCCGGTCGGGCGACGGTCGCCTAGGACGACGCCATGAGGGCGGTCACCCGTTGCGCGAGGCGCTTGGCGATCTCGAGTGACGCAGTGGCCGCTGGCGACGGCGCGTTGCAGACGTGCAGCGCGTTCGGCGCTTCGACCAGTAGGAAGTCGTCGACAAGGCCGCCGTCTCGGCGCAAGGCCTGGGCGCGAACACCCGACGCCGACGGGTCGAGATCCTCCGCGCAGACTTCGGGGATGAGTTCCTGCAAACTCCGGGTGAACCGGGCCTTGCTGAACGAACGCCGCATCTCCTCTGCTCCGTCCCGCCAATGCTCCCTGGCGAGCCGGGCAAACCCCGGGTACGTGAGTACTTCGGCAAGGTCCCGCACGTTCACGTCCCGCTTGCGATAGCCCTCGCGTGTGAAGGCGAGGACGGCGTTCGGCCCGCAGTGCACGTTGCCGTCGATCATGCGGGTGAAGTGCACGCCGAGGAACGGGAAGTCGGGATTCGGGACCGGATAGACGAGGCCCTTCACCAGGTGGCGGCGATCGTGACGGAGCTCGTAGTACTCGCCGCGAAAGGGAACGATCCTGACTCCGGGGTCGCGACCGGCCTTCCGGGCAAGACGGTCGCTGTGCAGGCCCCCGCAGGTGACGAGCACGTCGGCCCGCACGTCGCCTTCGTTGGTGCTGAGCCGGTATCCGGCTCCGTCGCGATCGATGGCCGTGACGTCGACGCCGGTGCGGACGATGACGCCGTTCGTCCTCGCATCGGTTGCGAGCGCACGGCAGATCCCGACGAAGTCGATGATCCCCGTGCTCAGAACCTGGACCGCCTTCACCGAGCGGACGTGTGGTTCGATCGTCCTGGCCTCCTCGGCCTCCAGGAGACGGACGGGGATGTCGTTCTCCTTCCCCCGCTTGTAGAGCTCGAGCAGGCCGGGTATCTCCGACTCTTTCGTGGCAACGATGAGCTTGCCGCAGATCTCGAACGGGACGCCGTGCTCCTCTGCGAAATCGACGATGGATTCCGCGCCAGCACGGCACATCGTCGCCTTGAGGCTGCCCGGCTTGTAGTAGATCCCGGAATGGATCACCCCCGAGTTGTGTCCGCTCTGGTGGCGCGCGAGCTGGTCCTCTTTCTCGAGCACGGTGATCGATGACCCGGGACGCTGACGTCCGAGGGTCCACGCCGTTGCCAGACCGACGATGCCTCCGCCGACAACGACGATCTGCGCGTTCTTCATCGCTCTACCAATCGCTGCGGGGAGGCGGCACACCTCGAGATGCACCGAGGTTGTCACAAGCTACCGAGTGGCCGGTACGGTGCATCAGTGCTCCGGTCCCTCCTCCGTCGCAACCGCGACTACCGGACCGTGCTGATTGCCCAGATCATCTCCTTCGCCGGCGACTGGTTTGCGACCGTGGCTTTCGCAGGTCTGGTGCTCGACCGGACCGACTCCGACCTGCTGGCGACGCTCGTCTTCGTGGTCTCCGCACTGCCGGCCTTCCTGGTGACCCCGCTTTCCGGGCCGGTGGCCGACCGATTCGATCGACGCCGGATCATGGTCGTCTGCTCGATGCTGCAGGGCGTCGTGGCCCTGGGCTTCCTCGCCTCCCAGACTCGCTGGATCGGGTTCGGATTCATCGCCCAGGGGGGTATCGCCGGTATCGGCGCGTTCTTCGGTCCGGCATCGCAGGCCGCAATCGTGAACCTCGTGGACCCGGACGACCTCCCGACGGCTCTCGCCGCCTCGTCGTCGGTGTGGGGGGCGATGCTCGCCATCGGCTCCGGCCTGGGAGCGTTGGTGGCCAGTCAATTCGGCCGGTCGGTCGCGTTCCAGCTCGACGCTGCGAGCTTCATCGTGGCGGGGTTGTTGATCAGAACAGTGCGCGGACGGACGTCGCAGCGCGCGGTCGGGGAGCCCCGTGAGCCGATGCGGCCCGTCGCCGACTCCGTCGAGGCGATCCGCTACGCCCGATCGAACCGGCACATCAAGGCATTCCTCCTCTCCAAGGCCGGGTTCGGACTCGGAACCGGCGTCGTCGGGCTCCTCGCCGTGTTGGCGAAGCGCCGCTTCGCGGCGGGCGATGGTGGCACGGGAGTCCTGCTGTTTGCTCGAGGGCTCGGTGTGCTGAGCGGGCCATGGTTCGTCCGTATCGCCGCGCGACGCGGCTTACCGGGCGTGGTCGCGTGCTGCGGCATCGGAGCGATCGTCTACGGCCTCGGCTACCTCTTCGTGTCGTGGGCGACGGCGCTCGCCTTTGCGGCCGTCGCGGTGTTCGTGGCGCACCTGGGCGGTGGGGCGCAATGGTCATCGGTCATGTACGGCGTTGCCCGGACCGCGCCCGACGAGGTGCGGGGACGGATCGGCGCCGCGGACTTCGCGCTCGTGACGCTGTCGATGAGCGTCTCTCTCGGTGTCGCCGGCTGGGCATCGAGCCGGTGGGGACCGGTGTCGACCATACGTGCACTTGCGATCGTGCAGTTGTGCTGGGGTGCGTTGTTCCTCACGCTCACTCGTGAGCTTCGCCGAGAGTCCATCCCGGCGCTCGAGCCGCTGGCGGCAGTGAGCGGCTCATCGCCCGTGCCGTAACTGTTCAGCCTCGAGCGGCCTTGAGGCCGGCGAGCACCCGTGACGGGGTGAGCGGGAAACTGTCGAACCAAACCCCGGTTGCGTCGTGAACGGCCGCCATCACCGCCGGGGCGTACGTCATGTAGGGCATCTCGGCCATGCCCCGGACGCCAAACGGTCCGAGCGGGTCGGCCAGTTCGAGGACCACGGACTCGACCCGCCGCGGGATGTCGCCGATGCCTGGAATCAGATATCCCGAGAGGCGGGGGTTGGTGATGTGCCCGTTGCTGATCTGAAGGTCTTCGCTGAGCACATAGCCGTGGGCCTGCACGACACCTCCTTCGATCTGTCCGACCACACTGAGCGGGTTGATCGCCCGGCCGACATCATGGACGCTCAGGACATGGTCGACCACGATATGGCCGGTCTCGGTGTCGATGCTGAGTTCGACGACCTGCGCGACGTAGCCATAGGCGAAGTTCGGCGTGCACGAGCCATCGACCGGGTTCAGCGGCTCGGTCGGCGGTGGTGTGTAGCGGAACCGGCCGATCGCCGGCCGGGCGCCCTCCCGCCAGGCCTTGTCGGCCTCCTCCGCCGCTCCCAGGATCGAGTTGCCGGACATCCACGTGAGTCGACTCGCGCTTGCCGAGCCGGAATCGCCGGAGGAAGAGGTGTCGGAGAAGACACCCTTGACGTTCTCGACCGGAAGGCCGACCGCTTCTGCGGCCATCTGGAGGAATGCCGTGTGAGCCCCCTGGCCGACATCTGCTCCGCCGTGGAAAACGGTCGCGCTCGTCGGTGACTCGTCACCCACTTCGCCGAAGAGATGGATCTCCGCCACGCAGCGCTCGGGAAATCCGAAGGAGAACCCGACGTTCTTGTACGAACACGCGACGCCGCGCCCTCGCCGGATCGCACCGGCTACCGCCGGAAGCGAGGCCACCGGCGAGAAGGGTTGCGTCGGCCCCAGCGGTGCGTCGAAGTGCGAGCGCTCGGCGCACGCCTCCAACACCTCGGGAAGTGTCACGCCGGCGGGCATGACGGTCTGAGTGATGCCGATGCTTCCTTCGCGGAGAATGTTGCGGCGGCGGATCTCGAACGGATCGATGCCCAGCGCCTCCGCCAGCTTGTTCATCTGGCTCTCGGCGACGAACGTCCCCTGGGGGCCGCCGAAGCCGCGGAATGCACCGCCGATCGCGGCGTTCGTGTACACGCCGAAGCTGTCAACTCGTGCGTTCGGGACCTCATAGGCACCGCAGATCGCCAGATGGAGGTTTCCGAGGACCTTGTTCGTCGTGTAGTTGTAGCCGCCGGCATCGAGATACGCGGTGGCTTCACATGCGAGCAACTTGCCGTCGGCGGTGGCCGCCCACTTGGCATGAGCCTTGCCCCGGTGGCGTTTGTGATGGCCCACGATCGATTCCTCGCGGGACCACACCGTGGCGACCTTGCGATCGATGCCGAGCGCGTGGAGGCGTTTCGCGGCAAGGGCGAGGACGATCTGCAGGGTCATGTCCTCCCGACCCCCGAAGGCGCCGCCGATGGCGGGGTAGATGACCCGGACCTCGGCGGCGGGAACGTCGAGTGCGTGCGCGATCTGCTCGAGGTCCTCATAGGTCCACTGGCCGGCGACTTCGACCGTGACGCGACCTTCGGCGTCGATGTAGGCCACTGCGGCTTCCGGCTGGAGGTAGGCGTGCTCCTGATATGGAAACTCGTAGTCCGACTCGACGATCACCGCGGCCTGGGACCAGACGGCGTCTGGATCGCCCTTGCGGATCACGTCATGGACGTAGGCGTTGGTGTCGAGCCCGTTCTCCGGATGGAGCAGGACCTCCGTCGTGAGCGCGGTGTCGATGTCGGCGATGAGCGGCAGGGGTTCCCATCCCACGACGATCGCCGCCGCGGCGGCGTTCGCCTGTTCGACGGTCTCGGCCACGATCACACACAATTTGTCCGCTTCCCAGCGACTGATGTCGCATGGCGTCGCCGCCCTCCCCGTGTGTTCCAAACCGATCAGCACCGGTTGGTCGAACATCGTCAACCCGTATTCGTTGACCGGAACGTCCGCTGCCGTGAGGATGCACACCACGCCGTCGACGGCACGTGCCGCGTCGAGATTGCAGCGGAGCAAACGGGCGTGGGGCTGACCGGTGAACACGACCTTCGCCCACAGCGCATCGACCGGAATGAGGTCGGATGGATAGGTGGCCTCGCCCGCGACCTTGGCGAAGGCGTCCCGACGGAGCACCGACTGACCGACGGCCATCACTTCACCTCTGTGTTCATTGCCGTGGCCGCTTCGACCGCTTCGATGATCTTGTAGTACCCGGTGCAGCGGCACAGATTCCCGGCCAGGCCCTGGGTGATCTGCTCCGGAGTCGGCCTGGGTGTTTCGTCGATCAGTGCGGCGCTGGCGACGAGGAATCCGGGGATGCAGTAGCCGCACTGCACTGCGCCCTTCTCCACGAACGCGCGTTGGATCGGGTGCAGCGCGTCCGGGTCGGCAAGGCCCTCGACGGTGATGATCGTCGCTCCGTCGGCTCGGGCGGCGGGGACGAGGCAGGACATCACTGCCGCACCGTCAAGCATGACTGTGCACGCTCCGCACTCGCCTTCGGCACAGCCCTCCTTGGTCCCGTGCAGGCGCAGGTCTTCGCGTAGCCAGTCGAGCAGGGTCTTCCCGACGGCATTCGCCGCCCGTTGCGCTGCACCGTTGACGGTCGTGACGACCGTGGTTGTTGCGTCGATCACTCCGGTGGCCCGTGGCAACGGGGCTGTGTCGGGACCGCGCAGGCACGGTGCGGCGACGGGCCATCGCTCGGCCTGCCGGTTCTGGGCGATCGTTGCGAGGGTACGTTCGACGAGCACGCCGATCGTGTCGACCCGATACTGCGCGGTCGCGCGGACATCGTCGAGTGGAGACGATGCCGCGATCGTGGCACTCGAAGCCTCTGCGATCGTCGTGCTGTCGAGCTTCTTGCCGACCAGCGCGGCTTCGGCGGCTTCAACGAGGACGACCGTCGCCGCCACGCTGCCGATTGCTATGCGCGCCGATGAAACTGTCTCGCCGTCCTCGTGGAATCCCACAACTGCGGCGAGGTGGATGACCGAGATCGCCTGGGCCGAACGGTTGCCGAGCTTCACGTAGAGGCCGCGTTCGTTCGCTTTCGTCATGCGAACGCGCAGTTCCACGACGAGTTCGTCGTCGGCTCGCTGCGTGGACCGGAAACCGGTGATGAAGTCGGAGAGCGGAACGGATCTTGTGCCTCGCACCGAACGGAGCACGACGGTCGCCCCGAGTGCGAGGAGGGCACTGATGGTGTCGTTGGCCGGACTGGCGGTGACGATGTTGCCGACGAGGGTGGCGCGGTTGCGCAGCTGCGGCGATCCGACCTCCCAACAGGCCTGTGCTAGAGGGAGCGCCCGCTCGACCAGTACGGCTGACTTCACGACGTCGTTGTGAGTGACCATCGGCCCGAGAACGGCTTCGTCCCCATCGACCCCGATCGACGCCGCGCCGGGGATCCGACTGATGTCGATGAGTAGCGTGAGGTCGGCTCGGGCGTTGCGATCGATCTCGACGAGGAGGTCCGTGCCTCCCGCGATCGGGCGGGCGGCGGAGCCGTAAGTGCCGAGCAGCTTCACCGCGTCGTCTATCGAAGCGGGCGCGACGTACGCCGCGGGTGGAGCCGTGTGTCGTTGGACAGGATGCAGATGCGTAGCAGTACTCACTCGGGCCTCTCAGGTCTGATGTGGGCGTTGACGAACAAGGGTGAATCGCATGTCGGACGGCGGGTACCAGTTGCGACTCCACCAGATCGGGGTGTTGTCGGCGGTGTAACCCGTCTCGGTGATCTGGAGCACGGGTGTTCCGGTTGCCACCGGGGAGCCCGGATAGCGAACCGCACTTCCATCGACCGCCCGCACCTCGCTGAGCTGGTACTCGGTCGAAGCATTCGTACGTGTGCGTAGGAAATCGAAAAGAGGCTCCGTCTGTGCCGGCTTCTTCACGCATGTCGCGGCGAGCGCCTCGCCGAGAAGGCGAACAGGCACGGCACACTCGATGAAGATCATCGGCGCGGTGTCTGCGGTGAAGGTCTTGAGCGTATGGAGTACGAGGTCATCCGGTCCGAGCCCAAGGGCGCGGACCACATCGTCATTCGGCTCCACAACGGCGGCGGCGTCGAAGACGACCCCGACCTTGGCGCCGCTGCGAGCGAGGACATCGCCCAGATCTCGAGCCTCGGTGAGGGTGTGCGACAGAGATGATGCGGCGGCGGTGACGTAACTGCCCCGGCCGTGGTGGCTGACGATCATGCCGCGGCGGGCGAGAGCACCCACCGCGGTACGAATGGTCGCCCGGCTCACCCCGAGCTCGGCCGAGAGTTCGTGCTCCGTCGGCAGACGGTCACCGGCGGCGAACTCACCACCGGCGATGCGTTGAGCAATGGCCGCCTCGACCTGGGCAGCGAGAGGGAGCGCTCGCGGAAGTCTGCCCATCAGCGAAGTGTAGGAGGTTGTCAGTTGACAGCCAACCTGTTTCGAAGATGCGTCGGGGCCAGTTTCGGCGGGTGATCGTCGCGGACCTCCCGTCGATGGTCCGCATCCGACATCAACGGTCTTGGCATCCCAGATAGGCGAAATCTGGTTGGCAGGTTCTTTTTTCTGCCGGTTTGGCCTGATGTGGGATGCGAACTGCACCGATCTGGGATCAGCTCGGGCGAGGCCGACCCCGGTTCGGCTGGACGGAATGACCTCAGGCGCGTCGGTCTTGGAAGCGCCGGCCCCCGGCGACGAGTTGTTCGAGGAACGGCGAAGGTGCCCATTGCGCGCCGTGCTCGGCTTCGAGCGCACGGAGGCGGTCGAGCACGTAAGGGAGGCCGAGATGGTCGGCCCACCACATCGGGCCACCGCGGTAGGCCGGCCAGTTGTAGCCGTTGATCCAGATGATGTCGATGTCGCTCGCCCGGATCGCCTTGCCCTCGTCGAGGATCTTCGCCCCCTCGTTGATCATCGGGAGGATGAGGCGCTCGGTGATCTCGTCAGCGGTGAACGACCGAGGTGCCACCCCTGACTTGGCGGCGAACTCGCGCACGATCTGCTCGGTGACCGGAGACGGTGTCGAGTTCCGATTCGCGTCGTAGTCGTAGTATCCCGCACCGGCCTTCTGGCCGCGGCGGTCGAGTTCGCACAACCGGTCGCGGATCGTTTCGCCGTTCGACTTCTCCTTCACCCATCCGATGTCGAGACCGGCGAGGTCCGACATCTGGAACGGGCCCATGGCGAAGCCGAAGTCGTAGAGCGCGCGGTCGATCTCCCACGGCAACGCGCCCTCGTTGAGCAGGGCCTGCGACTCGCGTCCACGCTGGGCGAGCATGCGGTTCCCGACGAAGCCGGGGCACACGCCGACGAGTGCCGCGATCTTGCCGATCTTTTTGCCGATCTGCATCGCCGTGTTGATCACTTCGGGAGAGGTGTGGTCGGCACGGACCACTTCGAGCAGCTTCATCACATTGGCCGGTGAGAAGAAGTGCATGCCGATGACCGACTCGGGACGCGCCGTCGCCGAAGCGATCTCGTCGATGTTGAGGTAGCTGGTGTTCGTGGCCAGGACTGCCCCGGGCTTGCATATCGCGTCGAGACGGGCGAAGAGGTCCTTCTTGATGTCCATCCGTTCGAAGACGGCTTCAACCACCATGTCGGCAGAGGCGACATCCTCGACCGCGGTTGTGCCGGTGATCAGACCCATGCGCCGGTCGACTTCACCCATGGTGAATCGGCCGTTCTTCGCGCTGCGCTCGTAGTTCGAGCGCACCACTGCAAGCCCACGGTCGAGCGCCTCCTTCGACGTCTCCACGATCGTCACCGGAAGTCCCGCATTCACGAAGTTCATGGCGATGCCGCCACCCATCGTTCCGGCGCCGATCACGGCGACGGACTTCACCGGCAGCGTCTGCGTTGTCGCAGGGACGTCCGGGATCTTCCACACTTCGCGCTCGGCGAAGAACACGTAGCGCTGGGCCGCCGACTCGGGGCTGGTCACCAGACCACCGAAGAGGGTCCGCTCCGTCTTCATGCCGTCGGCGAACGGGAGGTTCACCGCCGCCTCGACGCACTGGATGATCGCTTCGGGTGCCTTGAAGCCGCGGAACTTCTTCGCGTTGGCGCCACGGAAAGCGGCGAACTCGTCGGCCGACATCGGCGGGACCGATCGGTCACTCACCTTCTTCAGTTCGGCCCCCTGCGCGACGAGTCGCTGGGCGTAGGCAATCGCGTCCTCTCGAAGTGACCCTTCGGCGGCAAGCTCGTCGACCAAGCCCATGGCCAAGCACTCGGGGGCGCCGACGTGGGTGCCCGACGTCATCATTTCCATGGCCTTGAGCGGCCCGACGATGCGGGGCAGCCGCTGGGTACCACCCGCACCGGGAAGCAGGCCGAGGTTCACCTCGGGTAGACCGCACTTGCTCGACGGAACAGCGATCCTGTAGTGCGCGCACAGCGCCACTTCGAGCCCTCCACCGAGCGCGGTGCCGTGGATCGCCGCGACAACGGGCTTGGGCGAACTCTCCATCTTGTTCTGGACATCGAAGAGGCTGGCGCCCTTGGCGGCTCCGCCGAACTCGCTGATGTCCGCACCGGCGACAAAGGTTCGGCCGGCACATATGAGCACGATCGCCTTCGCATCGTCGTCGGCAATGGCGGCGTCGAATGCACCGAACAAGCCGTCGCGGACGTTGGCGCTCAGCGCATTCACCGGTGGCGAATCGAGGGTGATGACGGCGACGCCGTCGGCCACGACGAGATCGGTGACGCTGTTGATGGAAGTCATTGGTGCTCCTACGGAGTTTCGGGTTGGCCATGCTCGTCGGTCTGTCTCACGGGGACAAGTCAACGTTTTCGCGCGGCCCGTTCCGGGGTCCTGTCACCGATCCTCCCCATCCGCTGCGGTACTCGCCCGTTGTTCTCCTCCGTCGAACCGGGTCTCCGTTCCTCGGGCGGGGCCCCATCGGCGCCACCCCTCCACTCGTTGGTTCAGCGACCCGTTCCGGGGTCCTGTCACCGATCCTCCCCATCCGCTGCGGTACTCGCCCGTTGTTCTCCTCCGTCGAACCGGGTCTCCGTTCCTCGGGCGGGGCCCCATCGGCGCCACCCCTCCACTCGTTGGTCCAGCGGCGCAACTGATGCGACGACACACCGCTTGGGTTGGTGACAGGACCCCGGAACGGTCCCCGGGGCGCCACGGCTACTGCACAAGTCCTCGCCACGACGGAAACCGGAGCAGCCCGGCCGGGCTCCACTCGCGGTACTCCACCAGACAGCGGTGCTTCGGCCGGACGAACACTGCCGTCGGCTCTCCTGGATCGTTGGAGAAGGGACTCGCCGTCACGACATCGTCACCGAGGAGACGTTGGAGTCGGTCGAGCTCCGCGTCGGTGAACCCGGTGCCGACACGGCCGATCCAGCGGAGGGGTCCCTCGGCATCGTCGGTCTCCCGTATGCCGAGCAGGATCGAACCGATCCCACGTTCGCGGCGTCCGCCTCCGGGCACCCATCCACCGATCACGAACTCGTCGGTGTTGCGGTTCCCCACCTTGACCCAGTTGGGCGAGCGTCGGCCGACGGCGTACTTCGCGTCGTTCCGTTTCGCCACGACACCCTCGAGCCCGCCGCTCCTCGTGAGTACCTGCAGTGCGTGACCGTCGTCGTAGACGGGCGCGCGGCGCCAGTTCGGGCCTTCATGCAATCCAACGAGGCGGTCGAGCACGGCCCGGCGGGCCGAGAGCGGGAGATCCACTGTCGACAGCCCGTTCACTTCGAGCACGTCGAACACGACGAACATCACCGGATTGACCGAAGCACGCATCCTGGCCTCGTTGCCGGACACGCCCAGTCGCTCCTGGAGGCGATGGAACGACGGCAGCCCATCGTCGCCGATGGCGATGATCTCGCCGTCGAGCACTGCGGTGCTGCCGTCGAGGGCCGTAACGATGCCGGCGAGCTCGGGAAACGTTGCGGTGATGTCGTTTCCCGTCCGGCTGGTGATCCTTGGCCCTGTCTGGCCGCTGATGCTGACGATGGCCCGGATGCCGTCGTACTTGAGCTCGAACGACCACCCGTCGCCTTCCGGCAGAGGCCCCGGTGTGGCGAGCATGGGGTGAAGGTCAGCCACTTGCGAGCGCCTCGTTCACCTGACCTGCGGCGCGCTCGGCGTCTCGGATGCAGGCGGGGATGCCGATGCCTCGGTAGTTGGCGCCGACCAGCGTGACCCCGGGGGCCTCCGTCGCGATGCGCTGCTCGATCCGCTCGACCAGTGCAGCATGTCCCGTGTCGTACTGGGGAAACCCGCCCATCCATCGGGTGACCACTGCGTCGACGGGTGGTGCAGTGACGCCGAGCATCTCGGCCAGCTCGCCGTGCAGCGAGGCGACGAGCTCGTCATCGTCGAGTTCGGTGAACCGGATGTCGCCGTCGCGTCCGGCTGAAGCCCGGAGCAGGATGTGGCCATTGGTGTCGAGGTGCGGCCACTTCTTGTTCCACCAACTCGATGCCGTGACCAAGCGGTGCTCCGGCCGGGGCACGAGCATCCCACTCCCCGGTGGGAGCGAGACCGATCCAGCGGGGTACGCAAGCAGCGTCAGCGCGACCGACGCGGTTCGAATCGCATCGAGCTCATGGGCCGTCTGCGGCGCCACAGCGTGCAGCAGGCCGGCAGCAGCAGCTGCCGGAGTGGCGATCACCACGTGGCCAACCGTGAGATGCCGGTTCGATGTAGTGACTGACCATCCGGACCCGGTCTTCGCAATCGCGGTGGCCGTCTCGCCGACGTTCACCTTGGCTTCGCTTCCGAGCCGGGCGACGAGCGCGCGGATCCCGGCCCGCGGTGCCAGGAACACCGGGCGGGTCTCCGTAACGCCGATCTGCCCTCGATCGGCCGCTGCGTTCGCCCGCCGAAGGGCTCGGACGAGTCGTGGCTCGCGGGCCGCCACAGCAAGCATCGGCGAAGCACTGGAAAGGCTGAGGGTGTCGCAGTCGCTCGCGTTGATCCCCCCGAGGAGCGGATCGACGACGCGCACCACCACTTCCCGGCCCAGGTGTCGCCCGATCGCCTCACTCACGGACGGATCGGCTCCGGTGCTCGCTCGACGCGGCAGGACCGAGCCAAGTGCGGCTCGGGCAATACCACGCGCGCTTATTATGCCCGATCGGGCCATCTCACCGAGATCGCTCGGCACGCCCAGAACGAGACCTTTTGGCAATGCCCGCAACGCACCACGCGAGTACACGTAGGCCGAGCCGGTGGCCGGTGCCACGAGATCGTCACCGAATCCGAGCGACTCGGCCAGCTCGACCGCACCGGGAACGCGGGCGAGAAACGCGTCGGGTCCGGTGTCGACGGCGATCCCGGCCACGGTCGCTCCGGAGATCTTCCCGCCGACGGCCGACGATGATTCGATCACCTCGACCTGCAGTTCTGGTCGGGTCCGCGAAAGGAAGTGCGCCGTGGCGAGGCCGGCAATGCCGCCGCCGATGATGAGCACGTCGACGTCATGCGCGGGGACCGGATCGTCCGACCGGTTGACGACACCAAAGGTGCCCATCACATCGCCCCCATTACGATGTCCGTCATCTCTTGTCGCCGGAGACCGAGTGCACGTACTCGACGCAGCGCGTCAGCATCTCCGGAGCGATTTGCGGAAGCACACCATGACCGAGGTTGAAGATGTGGCCACCGCCCGCTGTCGCTGCTTCGCCCAGGACGCGGTCGATCTCCGCCCGGACCACGTCCCAGCGACCGAGAAGCACGACGGGATCGAGGTTCCCCTGCAGGGCCTTTGCCTTTCCTACGCGTTCACGTGCGTCAGGGAGGCTGACCCGCCAGTCGACGCCGACAACGTCGGCGCCGGCTTCGCCCATCGCGCCCAGGAGTTCGCCTGTTCCGACCCCGAAGTGGATCCGTGGCACACCGGTGTCGGCGAGTCCGGCAAAGACCCGGGCGGAGTAGGGCTGTACGAAGCGCGCGTACTCCCGCTTCGACAGGATCCCGGCCCACGAATCGAAGAGTTGCACCGCCGACGCTCCGGCGGCGACCTGGGCGCGCAGCGACGCGAGCGCGATGTCGGACAGCGCGGTCATCAAGGCATGCCACACCTCAGGTTCGCCGTGCATCATCGACTTGGTGTGTTCGAACTCCTTCGACTTTCCTCCCTCGACGATGTAGGTCGCGACCGTGAACGGCGCGCCGGCGAAACCGATGAGCGGGATGCCCATCGGGTCCAGTTCCTCGACGCAGAGGCGGATCGCGTCAGCCACGAACGGTGTGTGAATCAGCGGATCGTACGCACGCAAACGATCGACGTCGTGGAGAGTGCGGAACGGCTCGTTGATGACGGGCCCGCGACCTTGTTCGATCGACACTCCCGGGACGAACGACTGCACGGGTGTGATGATGTCGGAGAAGAAGATCGCCGCGTCGACCCCGTGACGGCGGACCGGCTGCATCGTGACCTCGGCCGCGAGCCGCGGATCGACGAGCATCTCGTGGAACGCCTTGCCCACCCGGAGGGCCCGATACTCGGGCAGGCTCCGCCCGGCCTGACGCATGAACCACACCGGGGTGAACGGGGTCTGCTCGCCGCGACAGGCGGCAAGGAAGGGCGAGTCACCGAGGGCAGCACGAACGGGCATCAGATCCGAGGCTATCGACAGGTGACGTGGACGAATCCGGGTCACCCCGTCGGGAGCGCCCCGAGGAACTGGGTCTCGGTGAGGTGGGCGTAGAGCCCGCCCTTCTCGACCAGTTCGTCGTGCGTGCCCCGCTCCACGATCCGGCCGTCGTCGAGCACCAAGATCTGGTCGGCCTCACGAATGGTGGAAAGGCGATGGGCGATGACGATCGACGTGCGGCCGACCAGCGCCTCAGCGAGTGCATCTTGGATGTGCACTTCGGTCTCCGAGTCGAGGTGGGCGGTGGCCTCGTCGAGGATGACCAGTCGAGGGTCGCGAAGCAGCACGCGAGCCAGTGCCAGCCGTGCCTTCTCGCCGCCCGAAAGACGGTACCCGCGCTCGCCCACCATCGTGGCGTAGCCCTCCGGCAGGGACGAGATCATCTCGTGGATGCGAGCCGCCCGGCAGACCGCGACGAGGTCGGCGTCGGTGGCTTCCGGTCGGGCGTAGCGCAGGTTCGCGGCAATCGTGTCGTGGAAGAGATGAGCGTCCTGGCTGACGACGCCGATCGCGCCTCGAAGCGAATCGCCCGTGACGTCGCGCACATCGTGGCCCTCGATGCGAACGGCACCGCGCGTCACGTCGTAGAGACGCGGTACGAGCGCAGAGATGGTCGTTTTCCCGGCGCCGGAGGGTCCGACGATCGCCGTGAGCGTTCCCGGCTCGCACACCGCGGTGATGCCCTGGATCACCCATGCCGACTCGTCACTCGACAGCGTCGGCCCGCCGCTTTCGAGCGACGCCACGGAGACTTCGGAGGCGGCCGGGTAGCGGAACCACACGTCGTCGAACTCGACCCGAGCGCCGGACGCAGCTGCTGCGGGGGGCAGGTTCACGGCCCCAGGCCGATCGGCGATCGAGACGGGAGCGTCGAGCACTTCGAAGATGCGCTCGAACGACACGAACGCCGTGACGAAATCGATACGCGCGCTTGCCAAGTCGGTGAGGGGTCCGTAGATGCGCTGGGCCAGGATCGACATGGCGACGAGGGTTCCAACGCTGATCTTGCCGTCGAGCACCTGATTCGCTCCCCACCAGTAGAGCGAGGCGGTGAGCAGGGCGCCGACCAGCGACAGGGCGATATCGAAGATGATCCCGGTGACGGCACGGCGCACGCCGATCGCGGCGACCCGGTCGGCGGACTTCGCGAATGCCTCACGCTCCTCACGTGGCCGTCCGAACAGCTTCACGAGGAGCGCTCCGGCGACATTGAAGCGCTCGGTCATGACGGTGTTCATGGCGGCATTGCGGCCCATGGCTTCGCGAGCGGCCTTCTCCTGGACCTTGCCGACCCGCTTCGACAGGACGATCAGGAACGGCACGACGATCAGCGAGGCGAGGGTGAACTTCCACGACAGCGTCAGCATCGCCGCAATCGTGACCACCACGGACAAGACGTTGCTGACCGCGCTCCGCAGAACGAAGGTGAATGCCGACTGCGCGCCGACGACATCGTTGTTGAGGCGGCTCATCAGAGACCCGGTCTGGGTCCGGGTGAAGAACGCGATGGGCATCCGCTGCACGTGGTCGTAGAGCGCCTTGCGGGTGGTGGCGATGACGCCCTCGCCGATGACCGCGCCGAGCCATCGGATGAGTGCGGACAGGCCACTCGCGAGGATCGCCACGACGACGAGCAGGATCACCCAGGACGTGATCGCCCCCCGGTCGTTCGACGGGATCGCCTTGTCGATGATCTGCCTCGTGACCAGCGGCGGGACCACCCCGAAGATGGAAACAACGACGATGGCGACGATGTAGACGCTCAGCTGGGGGCGGTAGGGGGCGCTGAACGCCCAGGCCCGTCGAAGCGTCTTCTTGTCGATCTTCTTGCTCTTCAGGTCGTCGGAGAAGACGCCCATGTGCATTGCTCGCATTGCGTTCCAGCATGGCAGGCGGCGGCGAGAAGTTGCCCCGACCGTGGGGGGCAACCCGGCCGCGTGAGCCCGTCATCAGCTCGAACTGGCGAGGGCCCGAAGGAGGCGAAGGCTCGCCTCGTCATCGAGTTCGACCAGGAACGTGTCGAGCGCGCGATGCCCCTCGGAGTGGACATCGGCGGCGAGCACATTGGCTCCGAGAGCGTGCAGCGCACCTGCCACGCGAGACAGGAGCCCGATCTCGTCACGCGCCTCGACCTCGACGCGCCAGCGGCGCTGTCCGACGTTCACGACGCTTCGGATGGCGCATCCGTCGGGGAACCCCGCCCCGTCCGGACGCGTGCGCGGGGTCGCCAGTGCCGTCCGGAGGTCCTGGCCGATGAACGGGAAGTCGGGTTCGCTGCTCGACGGGCGATCACGAGCGCTCACCCGAAGTCGCTGCAGGGCGAGGCCGTGGTTCTTCCAGGTCGCGATCCGGGCGTCGTCGATCGACAGGTTGTTGTCCGCCAGCACGCCGGCCGTCGTCGCCAGAAGACCCGGACGATCGGCGGCGACGACACTGAGTTCCCAGTTCGACGCGCCCTCCAGGATCCGGATCCGCACCTCGTCAGGACCGAGTCCGGGAGCGAGCAGCACCAGATCGGTCGCCAGACCGGCCACGGAGGTCGACTCCCACCACGGCTCCGGCGCATCGTCGAGCAGGTCATCAGCTGTCGCCTTTGCCACGCCCCTCGCCACCACGCGAGCGATGACCTCGTCGCGAACGGCATGTTTGACGCCAGCAGCGTTCCCTTCGTTGACCTGAGCCATCGGACACATCTTCGGCGCGGCGCGTTTCTGGGATGTTTCCCGGCGATGCCGAAGCTCGAAAAGTTGCACTCAGGACGGCCCGATCCCCCGAGGAGCGTCGGGCGGCGATGCTCGAGGCCGACCTCGTCAACGGGTCAAGAGTGGGTGGACTAGCGTCGTTGCGCCGGTTTTTCGACTGCCTCCAGTCTTCAAGCAGTCCGGCCGAAGGATGGTTCGTGTCTCAACACCCCGAGTTCGCAGCAGAGCAGGCCTACCTGCTCTGGGCCTACGAGTGCCTCGAGGGCATGCGTGACGCTGCCCGTCAATTGCAGTATTCGATCGAAACCGGCGCCGGCGGCACCCATCAGGCGCGCTTCGAACGAGATGTGGTCGAAGACCGCGCCATGGAACGTCTCGCACGGCTCCAGATCGGTGGGGAGTCCCTCCTCTTCGGTCGCATCGACCGGACCGGACCCGAGGGTCCCGGGACGGGCGAGAAGTTCTACATCGGCCGCCTGCCGGTTTCCGACAAGGAACAGAATGCGGTCATCGTCGACTGGCGCGCCCCGATGGCCGAGTCGTTCTACCGGGCCACCGGCGCCGAAACGCTCGGCCTCGAACGCCGCCGCCATTTCGCCACCGAGGCCGAACATCTCGTCGGAATCGACGATGAGGTGTTCTCCCTCGAACGGCTCGAGCACGAGAGCGGCATCGACCTCGTCGGCACCGGCGCGCTCCTCTCGGCCCTCGGACGCGCCCGGCGCGGCCAGATGCGCGACATCGTCGCGACCATCCAGCGCGAGCAGGACGAGATCATCCGGTCCGGGCTCGCCGGCGCGGTCGTCGTGCAGGGAGGCCCCGGCACCGGAAAGACCGCCGTTGCCCTCCACCGCACGGCCTACCTCCTGTACAGCCACCGGTTCCCACTCGAACGCCAGGGTGTGCTGGTCGTCGGTCCGAGCCGCCTGTTCATCCGCTACATCGGTCGGGTCCTGCCCGCGCTCGGCGAGCACGCCGTGGAGTTGGCCTCGATCGACGATCTCGTGGCCGATGTCGCCGTTCGTGCTGTCGATTCGCATGCCACGGCTCGGGTCAAAGGCGATGCCCGGATGGCCAAGGTGATCCGTCGGGCAGTGCTCACCCGTCAACGCGTTCCCCGTGAAGCAGTCCGTGTCCGCTTCGGTGTCACCGAACTCGTTCTCTCCACGGAGGAGCTCAGCGAGATCGTCCATACGGTCAAGCGGGCCCACCGCGTGCACAACGCGGCGCGAAAGCAGCTGCAGTCGATCGTGTGCGATCGACTGGCCGAACGGTACCGCGAGGCCCTGGCGAGGTTCGATCGTGACGGCATCACCTTTGATCGGGCGTCGATCGTCAGCCAGTTGAAGCGCAACGACGAGGTCCGGACCGCACTCGACCGGATGTGGCCGCTGCTCTCGCCGACTGTTCTCCTCCGTGACCTGTTCGGTGCTCCGGCACTGATCAGGGCCGCGGCGCGCGACATCCTGACCGAGACCGAGCAGAAAGCACTGGAACGGTCGCGGGGCGAGTCCCTCGACGACGCGAGATGGACATCGGCAGACATCGCCCTGCTCGATGAGGCGGCCATCTACCTCGGCCCCCTTCCGGCTCGTGCCCACGTTGCCGGCGGAGCGGTGCCGTCCCAAGAGATCCCCGGCCAGCACCGCGGGCTGAAGGCCAACGACCCCCACGAAGAGGGCATCCGCACCTACGGGCACCTTGTGGTCGACGAGGCCCAGGACCTTTCGCCGATGCAGTTGCGGATGCTCGGACGGCGTTCGCTCAACGGCTCGATGACCATCGTGGGAGACATCGGCCAGGCCACCGGGATGTGGGCGCCGAAGAGTTGGGACGAGGTGCTCGCCCACCTCCCGGTGAAGCGGAGCCGCACCGTCGAGTTGACCGTCGGCTACCGGGCTCCGTCGGAAGTCATGGAGCTGGCCGCTCGCGTGCTCGCCGAGGCGGCACCGGAACTTGCCGTGCCGCGTTCGGTGCGCACCCAGGGCGTGTCGCCGGCCTATGTGTTCGCCGAACCCGAGGAACACATCGCCAGTGCGGTCGCCCGCGCGCTGGCGGCGCTCAAGGCCGATCTCGGGGACGGGACGGTCGGGATCCTCTGTCCGTCGACGCTAGTGTCCACGGTCTCGGAGGAACTTCTGCGGCGGGGCGTCGAGCTCGACCCCACCGGCAGCATGGGAGACGGAATGTCGGTGCTCGCCGTCTCTTCGGCGAAGGGGCTCGAGTTCGACGGAGTCGTCGTGGTCGAGCCGGCACGGATCGTCCAGGAGGCGGCCCAAGGGTTGCGCTCGCTCTACGTCGCCGTCACTCGGACCACCAGGCTGCTGGCGATCGTGGCCAGCGAACCACTCCCCGACGTCCTCCTTCCGATTCCGACGGTCGATCCGGCCGACGCCATCGTCGGCCAGTAGCGGCCTGTGGCCCGGACACCGGATCTCCTCACGGAGCAGGAGCTGTCGTTCCTGGCCGAGCGCCATCTCGCGACGCTCACAACGCTGCGCGAGGACGGAACCCCGCACGTGGTTCCCGTCGGCTTCACGTTCGACCGAACCACCGGTATCGCCCGGGTCATCTGCTCGGAGGGCACCCAGAAGGTCCGCAACATCGAACGCACGGGCACCGTCGTGCTCTGCCAGATCGCTGGCGCAGCCTGGCTCAGCCTCGAGGGCCGGGCCGTTGTCGCCCGCGACGCGGCGTCGGTGGCGGAAGGGGAACGCCGCTACACCGAGCGCTACCAGGCGCCCCGCCCGAACGACCGCCGGGTCGTCATCGAAGTCACGGTCCGGCGCGTTCTCGGCCGCGGCCCCAGGGAGTAACGCTCGTGCCGGACGCCAGCCGCCGCACATCAGGAAAAACAGCGCTTCCTGCTCCAACAATCTACCGATGTGCGGCGCAAAGCGGCCGATGTGCGGCGAGGAGGGGCCGAGGTGCGGCCATGACGCCGCTGACGTTCGCCGACGCTGGCGCAGGCCCCAGCCGGGCCCCGGGATCGGACGTGCGCGAACGCGGCTATTGTCTACCGGCCCCGCATACGCGGAGTGTTCGTGCGCTGCAAGCCACGATGACCGAACGTCCGGGTTTGCCGGACGAAGCGGTTGTCGCCGGTGGGAGCGCCGGTTGTGACGAGTAACGAGGATCGAAACGGTGTCGACGTTTACCCCGAAAACAGCAGATATTCAGCGTGCCTGGCTCGAAGTCGATGCCACCGGGCTGACCCTCGGCCGTCTGGCCACCGAGGTCGCCTCGCGTCTGCGCGGCAAGCACAAGGCGATCTTCACGCCCCATGTCGACACCGGTGACCACGTGATCATCGTCAACGCCGACAAGGTCGCCTTCGACACCAAGAAGGCCGACGCGACCTTCTACCACCGCTACTCGGGCTACCCGGGTGGTCTTCGCAGCCGCTCCTACACCGAGATGCTCGCCACCAAGCCCGAAGAGCTCATCCGCATCACCGTCAAGGGGATGCTGCCGAAGAACTCACTCGGCCGTCAGATGATCAAGAAGCTGAAGGTCTACAGCGGCCCGACGCATCCCCACGGCGCGCAGGCGCCGGTCAAGGTCGACTTCCCCCAGGCCCGTCGGGCCTCCTGAGTAGGAGCAGCATGTCCCTTCCTCTCGTCCAGGCAACCGGTCGGCGCAAGCGCGCCGTCGCCCGTGTCAGCGTTCGCCCCGGCACCGGTGTGATCGTCATCAACGATCGGCCGATCGTCGAGTACCTCCCCTCGGAGTTGCTCCGCATGATCGCCACCGAGCCCCTCCGTCTCACCGAGACCCTCGAGGCTTTCGACATCAACGTCACGATGGACGGCGGCGGGGTCTCCGGCCAGGCCGGCGCCCTTCGCCTCGGCATCGCCCGTGCTCTGATCGAGATCGATCCGGAACGCCGCCCGGCGCTCAAGAAGGCCGGTTTCCTCACGCGAGACGATCGCAAGAAGGAATCGAAGAAGTACGGCCTCAAGAAGGCCCGAAAAGCGCCGCAGTACTCGAAGCGCTGACGCATCGGTCGTCGGGGACCTGCGCTGCGGTGCCGGTCCTTTACGCGTGCGCCGGTTCCGGCGTGAGCGTCAACAACGCAGGAGGCATCGGACGGCATGGGTCTTCGATTCGGAACTGATGGCGTGCGCGGGCTGGCGAACGCCGAGCTCACCCCGGAGTTGGCGATGGCCCTCGGTCGTGCGGCGTCCCGCGTGCTCGGAGCCGATGCATCCCACGCCCGCGTGGCCGTGGGCAGCGACACCCGGCGTTCGGGCCCGCTGCTCTTCGGAGCGTTGAGCGCCGGGATCGCCGCCGAAGGACTCGATGTCGTCAACCTCGGGGTCGTGCCGACTCCCGCCGTTGCCCTCCGGGCCCAGCGCGACAACATCGTCGGGGCGATGATCTCGGCCTCGCACAACCCGTTCGAGGACAACGGCATCAAGTTCTTCGCACCCGGCGGGCTCAAGCTTCCCGACTCGGTGGAAGCCATGATCGAGCTGGAGCTCGATGCGCTGATCGGTGGCCGGAGCGACCCGCACGTGCGGGTCGGAGCCGATGTCGGCCGGGTCACGCCGGACCTGGTGTTCCTCGACGCCTACGTCGCCCATGTCGTCGAGGCACTGGAGGGACGCACGCTGAACGGCCTGCGCGTCGTCCTCGACACCGCGAACGGCGCCACGTCGGTCGCCGCGCCGCAGGTGTTCCGCGCCCTCGGCGCCGACGTGATCGTGCTCAACGATGCACCCGACGGCACGAACATCAATGCCGATTGCGGGTCGACCCATCCGGAGCTGCTGCGAGCAGCTGTGGTCGCGGAGGGCGCCCAGATGGGGTTCGCCTTCGACGGCGACGCCGATCGCATGCTCGCCGTCGACGCGTCCGGCACGCTGGTCGACGGCGATCAGATCCTGGCCATGCTCGCGGTCGACCGGCGGGAGCGGGGTCGTCTCGTCGGGAACACCGTCGTTGTCACCGTGATGACGAACCTCGGGTTCCGTCTGGCGATGGCCGAACACGGTGTCTCGGTCGTCGACACGGCCGTCGGTGATCGGTACGTCCTCGAGGCGATGCTGGCCGGTGGGTTCGTCCTGGGCGGCGAGCAGTCCGGCCATGTCATCAACGCCGACATCGCCACGACCGGCGACGGAACCCTGAGCGCTGCGCTCGTTGCCGACCTGGTGGCTCGATCCGGCCGATCGCTCACCGAGCACGCCTTGGTGATGGAGCGACTTCCCCAGGTCTTGCGCAACGTGAAGGGTGTCGACCGGAGCCGGCTTCCCGACGCCGAAGAACTGTGGGCAGAGGTTCGGGCCGTCGAGGCGGAGCTGTCCGGTCGCGGCCGCGTGCTCCTGCGGCCGAGCGGCACGGAAGCGCTGGTGCGGGTCATGGTCGAAGCGCCGACGGTCGACGCTGCGGCGACCGCCGCGGCTCGCCTGTGCACAACGGTGGAACGGATCCTCGGCCCGTCGGTGTGATGGGGTCGTTCGGTCCGGCGGCGGCCCGGCCGGGGCTCGATGGGTCGGGAACCGACCGACGACGCGGCTGAACGAAGACTCAAGCCTGGGACGTCGTGCGCCGACAGACACGAGAGTGGACGTTCAGCGCCTGATCCCAGCGAATCTCCGTCCGCCGTCGACGGTTCGTGAACTCGACATCGACATCCAGATGATCGAGGACCTTTTTCTGCGCCGTGGGCTACGGTCCGAGCGTTCGAGCATCACCCGGCTGGCCCGAGAGATCGGCATATCGCCGATCATCGTGACCTCGGTGTTCGAGGATCTTCGTTCCCGCCAGTACCTCGACATCCTCAAGCTCGAAGGCAACGACTACCACTTCTCCCTCACCGAGCGGGGCCGGGATCGGGCCGAGGCATCGTTCAGTCGCTGTGCCTACAGCGGGATCGCCCCCGTCGGTATGGCGCTGTACCAGGAGATCTGCACGGAGCTGCGGGCCGATGTCGACGTCAACTCCGCGATCGTGAACCAGGCCTTCTCCGATCTGGTCCTTGCCCAGCGGACGATCGACCGGATCGGTCCGGCGTTCGCCGCGCAACAGTCCATCTTCTTCTACGGTCCCTCCGGCACGGGGAAGACCTCGCTGTCCGAACGGCTGATCCGTCTCTACAACGACTGGATCGTCGTGCCCCACGCCGTCGAGATCGACGGCGCCATCATCACGGTCTTCGATCCGACGATCCACAGGCCGGTGCAAAGCCAGCCCGAGGGCTTTGACCCGCGTTGGGTCGTGTGCGAACGTCCGATGGTGATCGCCGGCGGCGAGCTCGAGCTGTCGATGCTGCAGCTGAAGAGGGACCCGATCTCCAAGGTGTACTCGGCTCCTCTCCAGATGAAGGCCAACAACGGTGTGCTTCTCATCGACGACTTCGGCCGCCAGCTCGTCCAGCCCGGCGCCCTCCTCAACCGGTGGATCGTGCCTTTGGAGCGACGGATTGACTATCTCTCGCTCGACAGCGGTCTGAAGTTCGCCATCCCCTTCGAGGTGCTCGTGGTGTTCTCCACCAACCTCGATCCGGCGAAGCTCGGTGACGACGCGTTCTTTCGGCGTATCCAGAACAAGATCTTCGTCGGCGCCACCACCACGGACGAGTTCGACCGCATCGTCGAGATGGCGGCGAAACGCTTCGGCTTGCATCTCGAGAGCGATTCAGGATGGCTGGTCCGTACCGTGTGCCGCGAGTTCGGCCGCACCCGGCTCTACCCGACCTATCCGCACGACCTGTTCCGCATCGTGCGCTCGATCTGCGACTACGAGCGCGTCCCGTACGAGATCGATCGGTCCCGGCTCTGGCAGGCGGCCGAGCTGTACTTCACCACCAGTTCCGGCGGCGACTGGAACGAGGACAACGGTCTCGCCGCATCGTTCTCCGCCGAAATGTCCGGCGCCGCCACCACCCAGCCCTGACGGCGACCCGACCGCGCTGGGAGAGAGGTTGCCCCCATATATTGGGGCAGAACACCTCCGAAGGGCGCTTGGAGGTGTTCTGCCGCAGCAGTTCTGCCGCGGTCGTTGAAGGGCCGAAGCGGTGAGGCGGTCGACGGGGCCGATAGCCTGTTCCGCCGTGCCGCCGACCGCTCTCGCCGAACTCTCCGTAGGAACCCCCGTCATCTCCACCGTCTCGATGCGTGGGGTTCCGGAAGGCACGTCGGGCAAGGTCATCCACGTGCAGGGCCTGTCCTGGATCCGCTACTGGGTGTGGTTCGACAACGGCACGCGCGTCGGGACGCTCGGCCGGACCAAGCTCGCAACCCCGGCCGAGTGGGCCCGTCGATTCGACGCTCCCGTCGAACGCCTCGGTGCTGATGTCGCGCTGAGCTCGGGCGACGGAGTTGTTGCGGCAGATTCGAGCGGCGACGTCGGCGGCGTGCCGGGTCATCTCCTGGAGCGGTCACGGGCGGCCCGAGCCCGGTGGGCGGCCAAGCAGGGTTGATGGCCTTCGTCGGCCGCCGTCAGTCGCTGCGGCACCGGCGCCGATGAAGCTGCGAACGGAAACGACCCGTTCCGTCTGTTGTTCAAGTCGCGCCGGCGATTCCGTCGGCACCCAACTGCGAGGTCGCTGACGTGTGTGGAATCGTTGCTGTCACCGGGGCCACGTCGGCTCTTCCCATCCTGCTGAACGGCCTGGCCCGGCTCGAATACCGCGGATACGACTCCGCCGGCGTCGTTCTCCAGCAGGACGGGCTGTGGATGGACAAGAAGGCCGGAAAGCTCGCTGTGCTGGTGGAATCGCTCGGTGACGATGCCCCGACTGGTCCGGGCACCGGCATCGGCCACACCCGCTGGGCCACCCATGGCAAGCCGGTCGACCACAACGCCCACCCGCATGTCGACCACAGTGGAAAGGTCGCGATCGTCCACAACGGCATCATCGAGAATTACGTCGAACTCAAGGACGCGATGATCGCCGACGGACATCGGTTCACGTCCGAAACGGACACCGAGGTTCTTGCGCACCTCATCGGGATGGAAGTCGACGCCGGCCTGGCGTTGGCCGACGCCGTCCGTTCGGCACTGCGAAAGGTCGACGGGAGTTTCGCGATCGCTGTGCTGCACGCCGATATTCCAGATCTCGTCGTCGGTGCACGCCGTGGTTCCCCGTTGATCTGCGGACGGACGGATTCGCTCGGTCTGCTGGCGTCCGACATCCCGGCGATCCTTTCGGAGACACGCGAGATCTACGTGATCGAGGACGACAACATCGTCGAGGTGACCCCCGGGTCGATCGTGGTCACCACGCTCGACGGGACGATTGTCACGCCGCAGGCCCGCCATATCACCTGGGACCTCGAGGCCGCCGAGAAGGGCGGGTACCCGGACTTCATGCTCAAGGAGATTCACGAGCAACCCACCGCTATCACCGAGACACTCCGTGGTCGCACGCGAGCTGACGGGTCGCTGGTGCTCGACGAGATGCGCCTGACGGTCGACCAGCTGCGTTCGATCGACCGCGTGTCGATCGTCGGTTGCGGAACGAGCTTCTATGCGGGCCTCGTCGCGAAGTATGCAATCGAACACTGGACGCGCATGCCGTGTGAAGTGGATGTCGCATCGGAGTTCCGGTACCGCGATCCGGTGCTCGGGCCGTCCACGCTCGTTGTCGGCATCAGCCAGTCCGGAGAGTCTCTCGACACCATGGAGGCGATCCGCTACGCACGCAGCGCAACGAACAAGGCCAAGGTGCTCACGGTGAGCAACGTGGTCGATTCGTCGATGGCCCGAGAGGCCGACGCCGTTCTCTACACGCATGCCGGCCCCGAGATCGGCGTCGCCGCCACGAAGACGCACCTCGCCCAGATCGTCGCAATGCAACTCCTCGCCCTGTACCTGGCCCAGGTACGAAACACGCAGCATCCGGGCGAGATCAAGGCGCTGCTGGAGATCCTCGAGTCGCTGCCCGACAAGGTCGAGGCGGCGTTGGCCCACACCGAACACATCACGGCGCTCGCCGAGGGGTTCATCAACACCCGGGACTTCTTCTTCCTCGGACGCAACACGGGCTATCCCACCGCGTTGGAAGGAGCGTTGAAGCTCAAGGAGATCAGCTATGTGCGCGCCGAGGCGTATCCGGCGGGCGAGATGAAGCACGGACCGATTGCCCTGATCGAGCCCGGAAGCGTGGTCATCGGCGTCGCAACGAGGGGACGGCTCCACGCCAAGATGCTCTCGAACATGCAGGAGATGCGTGCCCGGGGGGCGACGATCGTGTTGGTCGCCAACGAGGGCGATGAGGAGACGGCGTCGCAGGCCGACGAGGTGCTCTGGGTTCCGTCGCTGCCGTCGAATGCCGAGCTGTTCATGCCGGCCGTGAATGTCGTGCCGTTGCAGATCTTCGCGTACGCACTGGCCCGAGCGAAGGGCCTCGATGTCGACAAGCCCCGCAACCTCGCCAAGACGGTAACGGTCGAGTAACTCCGGCGAGCTCAGCTTGGGGAACCCCTCACGAGGGTGTACAACCGAGGAGTGAGCATTGTCGGGATCGGTATCGACGTGGTCGACGTGGCGCGTATGCGTGAGACGATCGCCCGTACTCCCTCAATTTGCGAGCGGTGCTTCACGATCGCCGAGCGGGCCTACGCGGAGAGGGCGCGCGACTCGGCGGAGCGCTTCGCCGTCAGGTTTGCGGCCAAGGAAGCAGTCATGAAGGCAATGGGCCTCGGCCTCGGCGCCTTCGGTTTCCACGACGTCGAGGTTGTCCGCGCTGCTGATGGCGTCCCGAGCCTGCTGATCTCCGGAGACGCCGCTCGCCTGGCCGACGAGCGGGGTATCACCCGTTGGCACCTTTCGCTCACCCACACGGAAACCACGGCCGCCGCCTACGTGATCGCCGAGCGATGATCCCCATCGTCTCGACGGCGCAGATGCGGGCCATCGACGAACGGAGCGGAGTTCCCGAGTCAGTACTCATCGCAAGAGCGGGACGGGCGGTCGCGTGGGCGGCGCGTTCGATGATGGGTGGAGTGTACGGACGCCATGTTGTCGTGCTCGCCGGTCCAGGAAACAACGGAGCGGACGGGATGGTCGCGGCGGGCGTCCTGTTGTCGTGGGGTGTCTCGGTGCGGGTGATCCGTGTCGGTCGCCAGGTGCCGCCCCCGACGCGCATCGAGGGGGCCGACCTTGTCATCGACGCGCTCTTCGGTACTGGGACCGTTCGGTCGGTGACCTTCCCATCCGTAGGCGTACATACGAAAGTGCTTGCTGTCGACATTCCGTCCGGCGTCGACGCGCGAACTGGTGAGCTCTTCCCGGGTTGCTCGGCTCCACACGCTGACGTGACGGTCACCTTCGTCGCACCCAAGCCGGGACTGCTGTTCGAACCGGGCGCCTCGCTCGCTGGCGAGATCCGCGTCGCCGACATCGGAATCGGTCCCTCGGAGGATGATCCGGTGCGGAGTCGGCTCCTCGACGAGACGTCGGTGCGGGGACGCCTTCTTCGTCCAGCAGTGGTCGCCCACAAGTGGAACCATGCCGTTCTCGTCGTCGCCGGAAGTGCAGGGATGACCGGCGCGGCTGTCCTGAGCGCACATGCCGCTGCCCGGAGTGGAGCGTCCCTCGTCCGACTCGCGATTCCCGGCGCCATCCACAGCGGCGACGAAGTTGTCGGGATGGAGCTGCCGTCCACCGACTGGGGAACGCTAGCGGCCACCTATGCGACGCGTTGTGCCGCGGTTGTCGTGGGCCCGGGACTCGGATCTGATGTCGCGACCCAGGCCGAGGTTCGAGCGCTCCTCGAAGCGCTGCCCGCTGCTCTGCCTGTGATCCTTGACGGGGACGGGCTGCGCGCGGTCACCCCGGATCTTCTCGCCATTTCCGGCCGACCGCTGATCCTGACTCCTCACGACGGTGAGTTCACCCGGCTCTCCGGCAACCCTCCGTCCTCCGATCGCATCGAATCGGCCCGGGACCTTTCGTTGCGCACGAACGCCGTCGTGTTGCTCAAGGGACCGACCACGGTCGTCGCTTCGCCCGATGGGGAGGTCGAAGTGGTCCGCGCGTGCGATCAGCGCCTGGCCACGGCCGGCTCGGGTGATGTGCTGACCGGTGTGATCGCAGCGTTCTGCGCCCTCGGCATGGACCTGTTCCAGGCCGCGTCGACGGCGGCATTCGTTCATGGAGCGGCCGCGATGCGCGGGCGCCCAGTCGGTCTCGTCGCAGGTGACCTTCCCGTGCTGATCGCCGATCTGCTTACCGAGTGGCGCCGGAAGGTCCCGACGGGCCAATGAGGTCGACGAGACTGGACGAGACATGACCGAACAGTTCCGCCCCACAACCGCCTGGATCGACCTCGACGCCGTCCGCCACAACACGAGCGCGTTCGTCGAGCACGTCGCGCCTGCGAACGTGTGCGCGGTTGTCAAGGCCGATGGCTATGGACACGGTGCCATCCAGTGCGCACGCGCTGCGCTCGAGGGCGGCGCATCCATGCTTGCCGTCGCTGCGGTCGAGGAGGGTGTCGTGCTCCGGGAAGCCGGTATCGATTCGCCGATCCTCTTGCTCTCGGAGTTCCCGATCGGTGCCGAGGTCGCCGTGCTCGAGCACAGACTCACGCCGACGGTGTACTCCTTCGACCGGATCGGCGCCCTCCACGCGGCGGCGGCACCGGTCGGCACCGGTGTCCATCTGAAGGTCGACACCGGCATGCACCGGGTCGGCGCCTTGCCGAGCGAGGCGCTCGCGCTGGCACTGGCGATCGACGCGTCCTCCGTCCTCGAACTCGCCGGGACCTTCACGCACCTGGCCGTGGCGGACATCGTCGACTGGGACAACCCAAATCATCCGTACACGTATCATCAGCTCGATCGATTCGACGATGTGCTCGCATCGCTGGTCGCGGCCGGCATCGATCCCGGTCTCTGCCATGCGTCCAACTCCGCCGCCGCTCTCGCTCACCCGCGCGCGCGATACGACATGGTGCGCGTGGGCGTGTCGCTGTACGGCAACGATCCGGACCCCGGGTGTTCGGCAGAGAACTTCGGGGTATCGCTCCGGGCGCCGCTGCATCTGATCAGTCGTGTCGCCCACACCAAACGACTCGGGGCCGGTTCGCGGATCTCCTACGGCCTGACGTACGAGTTGGCCTGCGATTCGGTCGTTGCGACCGTTCCGATCGGCTACGCCGATGGCCTGCCCCGTCGGCTGTCGTCGGTTGGGGGACACGTGTTGATCAACGGCCAGCGCTTCCCGATCGCCGGAAGAGTGACGATGGATCAGATCGTGGTCGATTGTGGTCCTGCCGATGAGGCCGGCGCGGTGGTCGAACGGGGAGACGAGGTCGTTCTGCTCGGTTCCCAGGGTGGCGAACGCATCACGCCGTGGGACTGGGCCCAACGTCTCGACACCATCGCCTACGAGATCACCTGCGGGATCTCGAAACGCGTGCCCCGCCGCTTCGTCGACATCGAGGTTTCGACCGCACATGGCTGAGCGACGTAGAGGCTTGATCCCCGCCGGGCTAGTCGGCGCTCTCGTCGGAGCCGGATACGGCGCCACCAAGTTGTTGGCGGCCTCCGACCGGCGGCGAGCCGGTGTCGATCGTGCGCAGGTGGCGCGTGCGATGGAGCACCTCGCCGAACCGGTTGGCAGCAGACATCATCTGTTCGCGTCGGCCGACGGGGGCCAACTGCACGCTGTCGAACACGGTCCTGCCGAGGCGAACCCGATCGTGCTGCTCCATGGTGTGAACCTGTCCTCTGCGCTCTACAACCACGCGCTCGCAGACCTCGGTGATCGTTTTCGGGTGATCGCGCTCGACTGGCGGGGACACGGCCGGAGCCGGCCCGGCCGCGACGGATACGGTACGGGCCAACTCGGCCGGGACGTCGCCACGCTGCTGGAGCACTTCGACCTGACCGACGCCGTCGTGCTCGGTCACTCCATGGGCGGCATGGGGCTGGGACGGTTCGCCGTCGATCATCCCGACGTCAGCTCGTCGCGTGTGAGCGGTCTCGTGTTCTGTGACACCGCGGCGTTCGATGTCGGTCATCCGACACGGCTCCTACGCTCGCTCCAGCGGCGGGTCGAATCGCTCAGCGCTCGGCAGCCCGAACTGATCGGACGGATCCAACAGGCTCCGCGTGGCGATCTCGCCTATGTGGCGAACCGGTTCGTCTTCGGAAAGGACCCGGACCCGATCGCAGTCGAGCAGCACCGCCTGATGGTCGACGCGATGTCGCCGCTGGCGATGTCGAACTCGTTGCTGCCGTTGCTCTCCCACGATCTGCGCGCGTCGCTCCCGTCGGTCACGACCCCCTCGCTCGTCATGGTTGGATCAGACGACCCGCTCACTCCACCGAGCCAGGCCGAGGATCTGCTCAGGCTTCTGCCCAACGCCCGGTTGCACACGTTTGCCGATGTTGGCCATGTGCCGATGCTGGAGTGCCGAAAGGAGTTCGCACGCGTGCTGGCGTCGTTCGCCGACGAAGTGCAGTCCGCCGGCTGACCACCCGTACGGGCTCTGGCCGCCGCCCGGAGGAGTGTCACGTGATCAGATGGCCGCCGGCGATCGCCGCCGCAATCGACGGGAACAGCGGCAGACGCGGCAGAAGGCACGCCTGCACGGCGTGGTAGACGTCGGGCTTGCCCGACCACACGGATTGCGCCGGGTGGTTCCGGGAATCGAGTTGATGGATCCACGATCCGTGGCGCAGGTCGACGAAGTGCTCGATGGCGAACGACCACCACTGCTCGTAGTAGTCGTTGTAGAAGTCGTCGTTCGCGGCGTCGAGCAGTGCTGCGGCGGCGGCGATTGCCTCGCAGGCAACCCAGTGGAGCCGGTCGCGGACCACGGCGTCGCCGTCCCAGTCGGTCGTGTACACGAACCCGGAGGCGCCGTCGGTCGACCAGCCGTCTGTCACGGCACGGGCGAAGAGTGACTTGGCCGACGAGACGAGCCAACTCGGCGTGCGCTGCTGCGTTCCACCGGGGTCGGCGGACGCTCGCTCGCGAAGGGCGGCGTCGAGGTGAAGCAGCAGGCGCGACCATTCGAACGCGTGCCCGACCGTCGCTCCGTAGGGACGGAACGGGTGGTTCGGCTGCTCCATGTTGTAGTCGAAGAGGACTTCCCCGGTCGGGGCGAAGTGTTCCGGGATCCGCCAGTCGTTGTGCCGCGCCTGGGTGTTGATGAACCACTCGGCGATGCGAAAAGCACGATCGAGCCATCGTCCATCGCCGGTTGCGTCGGCGACGGCCAGGCAGCTCTCGACGCCGTGCATGTTGGCGTTGGCCCCGAGATAGGGCTCGGCCACGCTCCAGTCGCCGTTCCAGACGTCGACGATCCGCCCGTTCGTCTCGTCCCAGAAGTGGGACTCGAACACGGCGATGGCTTCGTCGAGCAGTTCCCGGGCACCCGGGCGCGCCGCCACGGAAGCACTCGAAGCAGCGAGCAGCACGAAGTCGTGGTCATACGCGCGCTTTTCATCGCGCATGGCGGGGTCCGCCGAGGTGAACCATCCGCCGTGCTCGGCATCTCGTAACAGGCCTCCGAGGGCCGTCACGCCGTGATCGACGAAGTCGGCACAGTCGGCATGACCGAGGAGCACGCCGAGCGACAGCACGTGGGTCATCCGGGTGGTGATCCACGTCTCGACCGGACGACCGAGCTCAGGTCGGCACTGTGTGTCGAGCCAGGCGAACCCGCCGTCAGGGTGACGTGACGCCTGAGCGGTCTGCAGCAGCCGATCGGTTTCCGATCTCAGCCACCGGCGATGCGATCCGTCGTTCCAGTCCATGGCTGGACACTACGAGCCTCCCGAGTCCGTCGGCGGACGAGGAGTCCGGAGACGACGGGGAATCCGCAGAGTCAGGTGGAGACAAGGCCGCAGACGTGCGCCGTGCAGGCCAGCGGAACGGACTGGCCCAGCCTTTGCGTATCCGAAGACGCCAGCCGATCGTGAGGGCGAGAGCGACCATCCCCCACCCGGCGAACACGTCGATCAGGTAGTGCTCCCCCGAGTACACGAGGGCGAACGCCATAGCCAGTGGGAAGAGCGCGAGCAGCGGACGGAGCGGCTTCCAGACCGCACCCCAGAGGAACACGCACACCATGAGCGCCTGCGCGCTGTGGAGTGACGGGATCGCTGCGAACGGGTTCACCGTTCCCTGTCCCTTCTCGATGACGCGTGAGGCGAAGTTCAGTCCCACATGACTCCATGCCCGTCCGGCGAGCACGCGGGGGAACGGGTCGATAAGCCCCTTGCGGGCGGCGTACCAGGGCGGTGCGGTGGCGTACAGGGCAAAGATCGCGCAGCTGGCGAAGTTCACCGCCACGAACGTCGCGGCGTACCAGCGCCAACGGACGCGGTTGCGCCACAGGATTCCGGCGGTGAGGTAGGGCACGATGAAGTGGGACTGGTACACCGCACTCACGCCGATGTCGTACCAGCGGATGGTGGAGGGATCCGTCTTCAGAATCCGTTCGGATTCGGCGACGGTGAGTCGGCCGAGCCCGGCTTTGGGAGAGACCAGCCAACCCTGCAGACGTTCGGTCCAGAGACGGCCGCCGCCGAGCCATCGGTCGATGGTGATCTGTGGTGTGACCGCGAGCGGCGCGTCGATCCAGTGGCCGACGGCGCGGGCGAAGTCGTAGAGGAACAGGGCAAGGAGGAACGGGACCCAACTCGCCAAGGTGACGACGACGTCGCGTCGGGTTCTGCCGATCGTGGCCACGAGCGCAAGGCCGAGGATCCATCCGGCGATGATCTCGCGGTCCGACGGAATGGCGTCGGTCGACCGTAGATACAGGGCGGTGGCGACCACGTACTGCAACATCGCTGCGGTGCGGATCCGCGACCACGTCGTGGCGCTGAGTCCGAAGGGAGTCCGCACGGCGTCGGTGCCGGCGATCTGGGCCAATGACTCGTTGGCCGCGATCCGCGTCTCGACGACCTCCATCGGCTCAAGGCTACCGGCGCGACACCCACCGTTGGTCCGCGCTTCACCGTTGGCGGTCGTATCCGACCCTTGGTGAACGAGAAGGAAGGGTTGGTGTGCAAACCTCGGAGGCATGTCTGGACGTGCCGAGTTCGTCCTTCCTGCGGTCGACGTGGCGTTGCTCTCGCGTCTGGGCGACGCCCTGGCGGAGGCCATTCGGTCGGGTGACGTGGTGCTGCTCGTCGGTGAACTCGGCGCCGGGAAGACGACCTTCACGCAGCATGTCGCGGCGGCGCTCGGCGTGGTCGAGCCGGTCACGAGTCCGACGTTCACGATCGCCCACACATATCAGGCGGGTCCCGCAGCTCCGGTCCGGTCGCTCATGCATCTCGACGCCTACCGCCTCGGGGGCGCCGATGACCTCGACGCGGTCGGCCTGTTCGACGTTCTCGACGAGGGCGCTGCTGCCATCATCGAGTGGGGCGACATCGTGGCGGACGCGTTCGACGCACCGCTCACCGTCGAGTTCTCGTTCGTCGACGACGAAACGAGATCGGTAACCTTCTCGGCGCCCGCCGAAAGCCGTTGGATCGACCGGATCCGATCGATCTCGGCCGCGGTGGAAGGTCCGCGATGCTGATCGCGGCGATCGACACGTCGACGATCGCGGTGTCTGTGGCCCTGGCCGACGGCGACGGCCTCGTTGCCCGTTTCGACGCGCCGCGCGTGCGGCGTCACGCGGAAACGGTTCTGCCCGCCCTCGAGGCCGTTCTCACGCTTGCCGGGCGAACACGGCGCGAGATCACCCACGTGTGCGTGGATGTCGGACCCGGAATGTTCACCGGACTGCGGGTCGGGGTCACGACGGCCATCACCGTCGCGATGGCCCTCGACCTCCCGGTCGTCTCTGTCGGGAGCCTCGACCTCCTTGCCTGGCGGGTTGCCCTGGGAGGAGCGCACCGGGGAACCGTCGGGGCCGTCCTCGATGCCCGGCGTAAGGAATGCTTCGTGCAACCGTTCGCGGTCGAACCGGGGGAGGTTCCGGTCCCACTGGCACCCGCAGCCGCCCTGCCGCCATCGTCGGCAGCCGAACTCCTGCGCCGACACGGCTGCTCCGGGATTGTCGGCGACGGTCCGGTGGCCTACCCGGAACCGTTCGCCGGTTTCACGGTCCTCGAGCCGAGGTACCCCGACGCCGCCACCGCGGCGATCGTCGCGCTCCGGACCATCGACTCCGCGACCTCTGCCGATGAGGTCACCCTTTGCTACCTCCGAGAACCGGATGCCGAGATCCCGAAGGACCTCCGCCCGTGATCGGCGTCGACGGAATGCCGGAACCCATGGCCGCGCTCGGGGATGTCCCGGTCGTTCGCCTGATGGAGCTGGGTGACGTCGATCCGGTGCTGGCGATCGAACGGATGTCGTCGCCGGACCCGTGGACGCCCGGGATCCTTCACGAAGAACTGCGCGGTGAGGGTCGTCGCTATCACGTCGCAACGATCCTCGGGGAGGTCGTCGGGTTCGCCGGCATGCTCACCCAGGTCGGCGAAGGTCACGTCACGAACATCGCCGTCGCTCCGAGCTTGCGGGGTCATCGCATCGCCGCCCACCTCCTGTTGCGGAGCGTGCGATGGGCGCTCGAACAGCACGTCGGCGCGCTCACGTTGGAGGTTCGGGTCGGGAACGAACCCGCGATCCGTCTCTACCGGCGATTCGGCTTCGCTCCGGTCGGCACCCGCCCCGGGTACTACCCGAACGGCGACGACGCCCTCATCCTCTGGGCCCACGATGTCGATTCGGCCGACTACGCCATGCGTCTGCAGTCGATCGAGACCTGGCTCGCCGCTCGACGAATGGACGATGACACGGCGGGCGATCCGTCGATCAATGGCGGGGCAGTCCGTCCATGAGGATCCTCGGCATCGAGACGTCATGCGACGAGACGGCGGCAGCAGTCGTCGTCGACGGTCGGGTCATCGAGTCGTCGGTGGTATCGACACAGATCGCGCTCCACGCGCCGTTCGGCGGAGTGGTGCCCGAGATCGCCGGGCGTGCACACGTCGAGCGGATCGTTCCGGTCATCCGGGAGGCATTGCGTCTCGCCGGGCTCGGTCCGGACGGTGCCGGTGTCGACGCCGTTGCGTGCACGGTCGGTCCCGGACTCATCGGCGCGCTGCTCGTCGGCGTCAGCGCGGCGAAGTCGCTCGCGTGGTCGTGGAACGTGCCGTGCCTCGGCGTCAACCATCTCGAAGGACATCTCGCCTCGCCCTTTCTCGAGGCCGGACCGGACGCGGGGCCGGAGCTTCCGCTGCTGACCCTTCTCGTGTCGGGCGGACACACGCTGCTCGTGCTCGTCCGCACTCCGACGTCCTACGAGGTTCTCGGCTCGACGATCGACGACGCCGCCGGCGAGGCGTACGACAAAGTCGCCCGCCTCCTCAAGCTCGGCTACCCGGGCGGTCCGGTCATCGATCGCTTGGCGACGACCGGGAATCCACGGGCGATCGCCTTCCCGAGGGCCATTCGCGACCGTCCCTACGACTTCTCCTTCAGCGGACTGAAAACCGCGGTTGCGAACCACGTCCGCACCAACGGGGTGCCCGACGAAGACGCTTCGGCCGATATCGCCGCCTCGTTCCAGGCGGCCGTGGTCGATGCGCTCGCCGAGAAGACGCAGGTCGCGGGGCGGACGCTCGGGATTCGGTCGGTCGCCATCGGTGGCGGTGTCGCCGCGAACGCTGCGCTCCGGGAGCGGATCGCGGCGATCGGGGCGGCCGAGGGGTGGCAGGTGCACATTCCCGACCGGAGCTTCTGTACCGACAACGCCGCGATGATTGCGGCCGCGGCCTGGTGGTGGCGGCAGGTCGACGCCCCGCTGGGGCTCGACGCCTCGGCCGACCCGAATCTTCGTCTCCGCCGCCCCGGCTGACGCGGCCAGCCAGGCTCGGGTCCGTGTGCCTCACGCGCACCTCGCCCGAACTCACGCGCAGATTGGTGCCGAGAGGCCGACAACTGCCCTTTTCCCGGTGAGGTGCGCGCCAAACAGGCTGATGTGCGCGTGGGTAGCGAGGCCGCCCGGGGCGGTTTGGTTACTCTGCTCGCCGGCGGGGGCGACTGGTGTTCTTCGTCCCGCAGGTCCGCTTTGGCACTCTGCGGGTGAGTTTGCCAACACAGCCTCTGAGCGCGGGTAATCTGGCACTCACACCCGTCGAGTGCCAACCGTTTTCGGTTGACGTTCGGCGGTGACCGATCCAAGCCCCCAGAACCGGCGCGTCCCGTCTGGTTCTCCTCAACGGAGGAATTCCAATGAACGTCAAGCCCCTCGAGGACCGCATCGTCGTCGAACCGAACGAAGCGGAGACCACCACCAGCTCCGGCCTCGTCATCCCCGACACTGCCAAGGAGAAGCCCCAGCAGGGCAAGGTCCTCGCCGTCGGCCCCGGCCGCACGCTCGACAACGGCACGGTCGCTCCGCTCGCCATCAATGTCGGCGACACCGTTCTCTATTCGAAGTACGGCGGCACCGAAGTGACCGTTGCCGGCAAGGACTACTTGATCCTCGCCAGCCGCGACGTGCTCGCCATCATGGGCAAGTGAGCTGAGGTCCCCCAA
>JANMYF010000113.1:0-1633 GCA_031381685.1 Acidimicrobiia bacterium | reverse complement strand
CGAGACCGAGGCACTGTTGCTGGAGATCCTCTCCGAGTACCAGGTGTCCATCCCCGAGCTCGGCACCATCAAGGCCAAGCAGATCCCGATGGTGTTCCTCACGTCGAACAACACCCGCGAGCTCTCCGAAGCGCTGAAGCGTCGCTGTCTGTTCCTCCACATCGACTACCCGTCGATGGAGCGCGAGAAGGAGATCGTGCTCACCCGCGTCCCTGATCTCTCCGACAACCTGGCGGACCAGGTCGTGCGCATCGTCCGATCGATCCGTCAGCTGGAGCTGAAGAAGTCGCCGTCGGTGTCGGAGACGCTCGACTGGGCCCGCACGCTGGTGCTGCTCGGCAAGGACACCATCGACGAGCAGACCTACAAAGAGACGCTGCACATCCTCCTCAAGTACCAGTCCGACATCATGAAGGCCGCCAAGGAATTCTCGGACAAGTGATGGTTGTGGACGCAGCTCCGGCAGACACGAGCAGGGCCTCCGAGAAGTGAGTGGTCCGTCCACCCTCACGCCGGCTGGGCCCTCGGGCGGGGTCATGGTCGACCTGCTCAACGGGTTCATCGTCGAACTCCGTCGGGCTGGGTTGCCGGTCAGCCTGACCGAGAACCTCGACGCCATGGAGGCCGTGAAGGTCATTCCGATGGAGGACCGCGACGCGTTCAAGTACGCGCTCGGCTGCACTCTCGTCAAGAACGCCGCCCACTGGCGTGCCTTCGAGACGGTGTTCGAGGTGTACTTCTCGCTGCGCGGTTCGCAGTACTCCATCAACGCCGACGGCGAGCCGGAGATGGACGGCCAGAACATGCCGGGCCAGCCGCAGGAGGGTGGATCCGGTGGACTCGAAGGGCTCACCCCCGAAGAGCTCGCCCAGATGCTCTACAACGCGCTGCTCAACGCCGATGAGGCAATGATGCGGGCCATCGCCAAGGCTGCGGTCACCCGGTTCAGCGGCATGGAGCCGGGTCGTCCGGTCGGCGGCACGTATTACCTGTATCGCACGCTGCGCAACCTCGATCTCGACGGCATGCTGGAAAAGCTCATGGAGGCCTCGAAGCAGCAGGCCGGCGAGCTCACCCAGTTGGAGGAGAAGCTCGAGCGCGACGAGTTCGAAGACCGCATCAACCGGATGCGCCAGGAGATCGAGGCGGAGATCCGTCGACGTCTCGTGGCCGATCGTGGTGTCGAGGCGATGGCCAAGACCCTGCGCAAGCCTCTTCCTGAAGATGTCGACTTCATGCACGCCACCCGCGACGAGATGGTTGCCCTTCGTAAGGCGATCTATCCGTTGACCCGCAAGCTCGCCGTGCGTCTCGCCCGCAAGCGTCGTCATGGACGTAAGGGCCCGCTTGACTTCCGCCGCACCGTGCGCACGTCGCTGTCGTACGGCGGTGTGCCGGCCGATCCGAAGTTCAAGTACCCGCGTCCGGCCAAACCGGAGATCTTCGTCATCGCCGACATCTCCGGTTCGGTGGCGGCGTTCGCCCGATTCACGCTGCAGCTCGTCTATGCGATCTCGGGGCAGTTCTCCAAGGTCCGCAGCTTCGTGTTCATCGACGGTCTCGACGAGGTGACGAAGTTCTTCGAGAAGGTCGAAGACATCACCGAGGCGATCCATCGCGTCAACACCGAGGC
>JANMYF010000177.1:0-7496 GCA_031381685.1 Acidimicrobiia bacterium | reverse complement strand
CGTCGGCGCCGCGCGCGAGCGGCTGCTGCAGGTAGGGCGTGGCGAAGGTGTTGTCGACGACGACGGTGGCACCGCGTGCGTGGGCGACCTCGGCCACCGCGGCGATGTCGACGATCGTGAGCATCGGGTTGGTGGGCGTCTCGACCCACACGATCCGGGTCTCCGGCCGTAGCGCGGCACCGAGCGCGTCGACGGAGGTGAGGTCGACCGCGCTCCACGTGATCCCGGCGGGGGCGAGCACCTTCGAGACGAGCCGGTACGTGCCGCCGTACGCGTCGTCGGGGATCACCACGTGGTCGCCGGGGACGAGCCGGCGCAGCACGGCGTCCTCGGCCGCCATCCCGCTCGCGAAGGCGAAGCCGTGACGGGCACCCTCGAGCGACGCGAGGCACTCCTCGAGCGCGCGGCGGGTGGGGTTGCCGGTCCGGGCGTACTCGTAGCCGGCGTGCTCCCCCACCTCGGACTGGGCGAACGTGGTGGCGAGGCTGATCGGCGGCACGACCGCGCCGGTGAGGGGATCGGCCTCCTGGCCGGTGTGGATGGCACGGGTCTCAAAGCCCCAGCCGAGCTGTTCCTCGATCTCTCCCATGCTCAGCAGTCTCATCCAACGACCGGCCCCCGTCGACCGTCCGTCCGGCCCGATGCGTTCGGCAGAACACCTCCCAACGAGATTGGGAGGTGTTTTGCCCCCATATATGGGGGCAACCTCTCTCCCAATCTCGCTAGCCGCGGAGGTAGCGGAGGACGTCGGCTCGGGCCAGGACGGTGTGGGGGCGGCCGCCTTTGAGGACGAGGAGGGCGCCCGCCTCGCCGAGTTGGGCAACAGCGTGCTCGAGGGACTGGCCGATCCCGACGGTGGCGAGCTTCGGACCCATGACGAGCCCGACCGGCTTGTCGAGCGACGACGGATCCGCCAGCGCGAGATGCATCAGCCGCACCTCGTCGACCGAACCCGCCACCTCGGCGTTGGCGAAGGGCGGCTCGTTCTTGATGACCGGGAGCTGGCTGATCTCGTGCGTGCGCATCAGGTCGATGGCGTCCTTCACCGGCTGCTCGGGATTCACAAAGAGCAGGCTCGGCGTCGACGAACGTCGGGCCGTCAACACGGTCTCCACGGTGATGCCGTCACGGCGGAGGAAGCCGAACGATTCCATCCAGGTGTCGTTGAACTCCTTCGCCAGGTAGCCCCGCCCCGAATCGGGGACCAGCACAACGATCAGGTGCTCGGGGCCGAGGTCCGCGATCTTCGCGTGGTGCAGCGCCGCGGCGATGGCACTTCCACCCGAACCGCCGACAAGGATGCCCTCCACCCGGGCGAGCTCACGGGCCATGAGGAAGCTGTCCTCGTCGGAGATCGGGTAGGCGTGGTCGACGACCGAGAGGTCGATGGTCTCGGGGAAGAAGTCCTCGCCGATCCCTTCCACGAGATACGGGCGACCCGAGCCACCCGTGTAGACCGAGCTCTCGGAGTCCGCCCCGACGATGAACATGTCGGGGTTCTTCTGCTTCAGGTACCTGCCGGTCCCGGTGATCGTCCCGCCGGTGCCCATGCCCGCCACGAAGTGGGTGATCGTTCCGGCGGTCTGCCGCCAGATCTCCGGTCCGGTGGAGTGCTCGTGGGCGAGCGGGTTGTTCTCATTGGCGTACTGGTTCGGGCGGTACGCGCCGGGGATCTCGCGCGCAAGCCGTTCGGCCGTGGAGTAGTAGCTGTTCTCGTCCTCTGGCGGCACGGACACCGGGCAGACGACGACCTCCGCTCCGTATGCGCGCAGAAGATCGACCTTGATCGGCGACACCTTGTCCGTCACGACGAAGACGCACTTGTAGTCGCGCTGCGCAGCGACGATAGCGAGACCGACACCGGTGTTGCCCGACGTTGGCTCCACGATGGTGCCGCCCGGCTTGATCAGGCCGTCGCGTTCGGCTGCGTCGATCATGGCGACCGCCACGCGGTCCTTGGCCGACCCTCCGGGGTTGAGCGGTTCCATCTTGATCGCGACGGTCGCCCGGACGCCGTGCGCCGCCGCAAGTCGCTTGACCTTCACGATCGGCGTGTTCCCGATCACATCGAGGATGGACTCGGCAAGGTCGAGACGACCGTCATTCGTCATGGGGGCACGATAGTTCCGAGCGCAGCGACGACGGGACGCCTCTCCGCGATCGCTCAGGCAGCGGCCCCGGACCAGGCCCGCACACGGAGCCGCCTCCCGCACGAACCCGGAAGGGTCGGGCAGGAGGCGAACCCGGCATACGCATTCGACGTCCTTGAGGCGCCACTCCAGCGCTCGGCTGACTCCTCAGGCCTTGGCCGCAGCGACGAGGTCCGTGAACTGCGCCTCGGTGAGCTCGCCCGCCATGCGCTTCGTCACGTTGCCCTTCGCATCGATGGCGACGAAATAGGGGAACGCATCGAGCCCATAGGCCGAAGCGGCAGCCGACTCCGTACTGTCGACGAGGGTCGGAACATCGAAGCTTTCGCCGGCGAGCCAACTCGACGGCGGATAGTTCGGCAGCTTCGCGTCGGTCGAAGTTGCAACGGCCTTCATGTCGACCCCGTCGGCGAGACCGGTGGCAAGCCACTTGACGACCTGCGGAACCTCACGCTGGCAATGAGGACACCAGTGGGCGACGAACATCACGATCGTCGGGCGCTCCCCCGGGGTGATCGACATCGCCGATCCGTCGAAGCTGAGGCCGCTGAGCGTGGGAGCCTTCGTGCCGATCGCGGGGTCGGTCGCCGGCGCATCGGGCGGTCGAACCAATCCCGCCCCGGTGACCGTCACATCCCCAGTCTCGATGCTGACGGCGCTCGTGTCGGTCGAGTCCGACGAGGAATCCGTCCTGGTGGCCACGACGGCAACGATGGCCAGAGCAACGACCAGAACGGCCGAGGCCACCGCGACGATCAGCGTGCGACGAGACTTCGGGGAGGGTTGTGGGGCGTTAGCCATGGCGGGACTCCTGAGACGAGGACGATGCGGGTGAGCCGACCCCGGCCCACGCGCGATGGATGAGCAGTGCAGCGATGACACCGGCGAAGCCGGTCAGCGCCATGACCGGGATGGTGATGTACCCAAACTTCTCGAACCAGATCAGCGAGCACGGGTTGTCGGGATCGCAGGCGCCGGACTCGAGGTTGGGGAATCGCTCGAGCAGCACGTGGTAGCTGGAGATCAGCCCGCCGATCACCACCAAGGGTCCGACGAACCGCCGCACTGCGCCGTCGCGTCGGGCGGCGGCGATCACGAGCAACAACGCCGACGAATACATGGCGATGCGCTGGTACCAGCAGAGTTTGCAGGGCGTGAACTTGGCAACCTCGGAGAGATAGAGGCTGCCGGCCATGCACACTGTGGCGATCGCTGCGGCCGCCCACAGGGCGACCGGACCAACAGTGTCGACGACGGCGGATCTCACTGATCGACTGGCCAGAGCACCAAGGGCGAGAACAACAACCGCAACCTGGAGCGCGATCGCCAACAGGGCGAAGAAAAGGGTGACGGTGTCGATGTTCACGAGGCGAAGCTTTCTTGGCTCAAATATGAAGCGAACGCAATGAGCAGACCGTGAGACTTTCGCCGCTTTCGCTCGGGACCTTCGTCGTCTGGAGCTCAGCGGGTCGACGCGAGGACGACGAACTTCGGATGCGCGTCGAGTTGGCGGACGTTGCCGAACAGCCGCGAGAGCTTGGCGTGATAGCCGAGATGGCGGTTGCCCACGACCCAGAGTTCCCCGCCCGGGGCGAGGTACCGGTGCGATTGCACGAACATCTGCCACGCGACTTCGTCGCTCATGGCCTTGGTGTGGTGAAAGGGCGGGTTGCAGAGCACCAGGTCGATCGGTTCCGTCCAGGCATCACCGAACACGTCGGCGCAAAGGAAGTGCGCACGCGCCGCCGACGACGCCGCGTTGGCCTGCACGTTGCGTCGGGCCGTCGCAATCGCGGTGCGCGAATCGTCGAGGAAATGCACCGATGCCTCAGGGAAATGTCGAAGCGCCAAGATACCGAGCGCACCGTTCCCACACCCGAGATCGACCACGGTTCGCACGACACCGAGTGACTCGGCCCGCGACGCGATTTGTCCAGCCAGCAGGCGGGTGCCGAGATCGAACCGATCCGACGAGAACACACCGGGCCCGCCATGCATGACCAGTCCGTGCTCGGCAACCGCGACCTCGGGCACCCTGGACGGCTCGACCGATCGGAACGAGGACTCCCCCGCGAACGGGCGGACCGCGAACACGTGCGCCTTACGGCGCCCGGGGTGCGTCGTCACCTCGCCGACCCCGCGCAGGATATCGCCGGTGCGCGGTGGGAGGTTCTTGTCGAGGCCGGCGGCCAGCACCATGGTCGATTCACGTCCGAGTGGGCCGAGCAACGAGGCAGTGTGCGCCACCGCCTCCGTCGTCCGCCCGACATTCCACACAACGAGATCGACCGGGCCGCCGACGGCCGCGACGAGTGCATCACGGTCGAGCGACGCATCGACGAAGGTCACGGTTCGTCCCTCGGCAAGCTCCGGGTTGCGAGCCAGGTTCTCGGCGATGGCCCGCTCCGAAACGGCGGAGTCCGTCAGCACGATGACCGGGAAGGACGAGAGCGCGGTGGTCAGCGCTCCGAACGTGTCACCGATCACGAGGATGCGCGACCCGGCCGAAGGGTCGAGCTCCTTCACGTGATCGAGAAGCAGGAGATCGGCCCCGTCCCAGGCCTGCAGGGTTCCCGTCCGATCAACGTGGGCCCGGTGCAGCTGGACCGTTCCGAAAGGAGTCGGGCAGCTGTACTGGGGTTCCATGGAGGGACACGTTACTGACCGAAGTCGGTGGGGCCCGGCGCGCGGCACCCGTAGGATGCATGCATCATGATGGCCAGTGCGGATGATCGCGAGCGACTGAACGAGATACTGCTCGCCCCCGATCCCACGGAAGGTCTGAGCATCGCGCTCGAGTCGGGACTCCTGGAGCGCATGATGCCCGAGATCCCGGCGCTGGCGATGGAGCAGGACCCGATCCACCGTCACAAGGACGTTCTCAGCCATTCGATCGCGGTCACTGCGAAAACGTCTCCACGCTTACGGCTTCGTCTCGCCGCGCTGTTGCACGACGTCGGCAAGCCGGCAACGCGGCGCTTCCGTAACGGCAAGGTGACCTTCTACCACCACGAGGCCGTCGGTGAGCGAATGACGATTGCCAGGCTGACCGCGCTCGGCTATGAGCCGGCGTTGGTGGCCGACGTCGGCCGACTGGTCGGGCTGTCGGGACGGTTCCACGGCTATCAGCACGGCTGGGAGGACTCGGCCGTACGCCGCTACGCGCGCGATGCGGGTCACCTGCTGGGCGATCTCAACGAATTGGTGCGCTGCGACTGCACCACTCGCCACGCCAACAAGGTGGCTGCGCTCCATCAGCGGGTCGACGACCTCGAGGAGCGCGTGCGCAGTCTCGCCGCCGAGGCGGAACGAAACGCTGAACGGCCCGATCTCAACGGCGAAGAGGTGATGGAGCTCCTCGGCATCACCGGGCGCCCGGTCGGCGAGGCGCTGCGCGTGCTCCTCGAGCACAAACGGGCCCATGGTCCGCTGGAGCACGACGAGGCCGTCGCCCTGCTCCGTTCATGGTGGTCGGAGCAAACCGCGCTCGGCCCGTAGCGCCATCGCTCAATGGGTTGCGACGGACGTCTTCTTCGTCGCTGCGGGAGTGTTCGTGACCACCACGAGCGGAGCGGGGTTCTCCGGCTCCGCACCGTTGGCGAGCGGCGCGTCAATCCACGAGTTCTTTCCCTTCCCGCAGGTCTGCACCATCGGGAAAAGCAGCGTTCCGGTCTTCGTCGGTGCGGTGAACTTCAGACCGAAGCTGCCCTTCGCCTTGTCGGGGAGGCTGCCACCGGCGAAGGTGACGACCGAGTTGCTGAGCGACGCCGTCCAGCCCTTCGGGGCGACACCGGAGACCCTGGTCACGGTCGCCGGCACCTTGATGGCGACTGACGTGGTCGGCGAGCCGCTGCATCCGTGCGTGATGACGAAGGACACCGTGGCCGTGGCGCCGGGTTTCACCCGCTCCGGTGAAGTGTGCACGTGAGCTTGCGCGCCCGAGGCCGCGGTGAGGAGCAGCGCGAGGGCGGTCGTCGCGAGCCCGCGAGAGCGGCGGGCAGAACGCGTGTGGAGGAACTTCATGACAGGTAGACCGGTCCTAGCTGGCGAAGGTTCCCTCGGCCGGGAACGATCCGCCGTGGGTTCATTCTTGTGCACTGAGTAGCTCCCAGACTGAGTCGACACGAACCCGGAGGAGGTTGTTGCGCTCCCCGAACCAATGCCCAAATCCTCTTGTTCCGACCCGCACGACAACCCCTCAAAGCTCCTTGCCCATGTGCACGTCCTCCGGCTCGAGCGCCAACAGCTCGGCCAACGGTTCCGCCGTGGGCTGAAAGCCGCGGCCGAGGTAGAACCGCACCGTGTTCTCCGATGGTGTCGCCGAGACGACCATGGCGGAGGCGCCAGCGGTACGGGCAAGCCGTTCGAGCTGGGCGAAAAGCCGCCGACCGATGCCGGTCGCCCGCATCGGTGCGCTCACGTGGAGGTACGCGAGCTGCGCGATCTTGGGTCGTAGGTGGGGCACGACAACACCGATGCCGACGAGCCGTCCATTCGCGAACGCACCGAGAGCGAAACCACCGATGTCGACGTAGTGCTCGAGCGCCTCGACCTGGGCGGCGACGGAATGCGCTCCAGGCCTGTCCGGGTCCCACGCCAACGCATTCCAGGTGCCGAGTCGGGCGACAAGTTCGGTGCCGTGCTGGTCAAAGAGCACCTCGATGCGTTCGCGGCGGTCGATCTCCCCGACGCGCGGCAACTCCGCCCGATCCAGTGTTCGGAACTCGACCTCGGACTCCACCACCTCACGCTGTCACACGGAGAGGCTAAGGACGGAGGGAGTTGTTGCGCTCAGTCGCTCCTGGAGCGACCGAACGCGACAACTCCCCCGCGGCAACCGCAGCGCACATCCTCATGCCGTCGGGAGCACCGGTGCGAGATGACAGACTGGAGCCGTGAACGACCGGGTCTTCGACGAGCTGGTGCGCAAGCACGAAGTGGCGCTCATGACCTTCGCGAGATCGCTGACGCGAGACCAGTGGTCCGCCGAAGAGGCTGTGCAGGAAACCCTCGACGTCCCGATCGGCACGGTCCGGTCTCGCCTCGGTCGAGCCCGCCAGGCATTCAGCCAACTCCTGGTCGAAGCGCAGCTCGCCTCGTGCCGAACGGGTGTGGCGTGAACGATCCACTCGCCCCCGACGACAGCCCACACGAACCTGAGCGCGACAGTGTCGACAACGTGGTCGAACTCCGCCGACGGGGGACGGCCACCGGCGAACTCGGGCACCCGTCGGGTCCGCGGCCGGCGACAGCGGTCGATCATGCGCTGCATGCCGTTCGGACCGGTTCGCCGGCTGTCGACTCGCTCCGAGCCGTCCGGGCCATCCGACCCGATCCCTCGTTGAC
>JANMYF010000069.1:0-2498 GCA_031381685.1 Acidimicrobiia bacterium | reverse complement strand
TACATCATGGTGCTGTATCTCGCCGGGTTGAAGTCGATTGATCCGGCGCTGACGGAAGCGGCACGAGTGGACGGCGCGAACCGCTGGCAGCTCCTTCGCCACATCACGATGCCCCAGCTCAGGGGAGTCAACTCGGTCGTTGTGTCGGTGATCGTCATCGAGGCGCTCCGTTCTTTTGACATCGTCTACGCCTTGACGAAGGGAGGGCCGTACAACTCCTCGCAGCTCTTGAGCACCTACATGTTCCAAACCGCCTTCGCGACCGGCCGATTGGGCTACGCCTCCGCGATTGCGATGGTCATCTTCCTCCTCGCCATCAGTTTCATCGTCCTCTATCTGGTTCGCGCCCTCAGGGAGGAGACCCGATGAGCGGCCGGGAAGCCCTCTCGCCTGGAGAGATTGTTCGTCGGCGGAGCCGCCGAGCACGAAAGGCCCGCACTGCCGGCTTCCACCTGACCGCATCGTTCCTCTCGCTGCTGTGGGTCGGACCGCTGGTCCTCGTGGTGGTGCTGTCGTTCAGGTCCTTGGATGACATCTTGAGCAACGGGCTCATGGCTCTTCCGCGCACGTTCACCTTTCGCGGGTACATCGATGCATGGGGCCGAGGTGGGGGCCGCCGGGGCATGCTCAACAGCTTCATCATCACCGTGCCGGCGCTCGCTCTCATCCTTGTGCTGTCGTCGATGGCGGCGTTCGGACTGAGCCGTTTCAAAGTGCCGTTCCGCCGAACAATTCTGCTGGTCATGCTCGGAGGGAATCTTCTCCCGGCTCAGATCATGCTGATTCCACTTGCCCGCAATGCAGAGGCTCTCGGGATCTTCGACACGTTCTTTACGGTCATCATCCTGCACACCGCCTTCGGGCTCGGATTCTACGTCTTTGTGCTCTACGGTTTCATGCTCGCCATCCCAGCGGAGATTCAACAGGCAGCCGTCATCGACGGTGCGACGTCGTTTCAGATCTATCGCATGATCATTCTTCCGCTGAGCCGACCCGCTCTTGCCTCGATCGGTGCCCTCGGCTTCACGGGGATCTTCAACGACCTGCTGTGGTCGATCACTGTCCTCCGGAGCGAACAAAAGATGCCGGTGACCGCTTCACTGTTGGGTCTTCAAGGCACGTATCTGTCGGACTGGGGACTCATCTCGGCAGGAACGATCATCGCTGCGATTCCAACCCTGATCGTGTTCTTGCTCTTCCAGAAGTCATTTGTCGAGGGTCTTACTCTCGGCGCAGTGAAATAACTCGGATTGGATTGCATCTATGACTCGAAAGAAACCGACGGTTGCCGACCTGCTCGCTGGTAAGGGCAAGGTGCAGCGCACCAACGTCCTCGCGTGGACTGTGGATGAGGCTGCGGCGGCCGAAGAGGCCGGTATCGACATCGTCACCACCGGACACAATCCTCAGTTGCCGGCGATCCGTGCCGCGGCGCCAACAGCGTTCATGATCACCGGCATGGACTACGGGCGGCTCGCCACGACCGACGACTACCTCCGCGAAGCGTGCACGCTGTACGGAAAGGGAATCGACGCGATGTACTGCGTCGCCAGCCTCGAGACCATCAGCCGTCTGGCAGCTGAGGGCTTCCCGATCATGAGTCACGTCGGGTTGATTCCGTCCAAGGCAACGTGGACCGGTGGTTTCCGGGCCGTGGGGAAAACCGCTGACGAGGCGATGAAGATCTTCCGACAGGTCAAACGACTCGAGAGCGCCGGCGCACTTGGGGCTGAGATCGAAGTCGTACCGGCTGCCGTCGCGTCGGCCATTTCGGCCCGGACGTCGTTGTTCATGATGTCGATGGGTGCCGGCGTAGGTTGCGATGCGCAATACCTCTTCGCCGAGGACATCCTCGGTTCCCACGACCGTCACTACCCGCGTCACGCCAAGAAGTACCGAGATCTCCGTGCAGAGTATGCGCGCATACAGCTGGAGCGGGTTGCCGCGCTCACGGAGTTCCGCGACGACGTGGCCGCTGGTCGCTTTCCGGAAGAGGGCCACCTCGTCCCGATCGCTCCGGACGAGTTGGAGCAGTTCGTCAACCAGCTCGACGCCCCATCGTGAACAACCCGAAATGGAAAGGAGAACCCAGTGACTGCGCTTCTACCCGTTCTTGACGATCGCTATGACCTTGCTCCCGAGGCAGTGGGCGCATATCAGAGGAACGGCCACGTTCTTCTGCGGGGGGTCGCCAGTCCCGATGAAGTCGCGGCGTTCCGGCCCGCTATCGGCTCGGCCGTAACCCGGTTCAGCCGGGAGAGCCGCCCACTGGCTGAGCGAGACACCTACGGCAAGGCCTTCCTCCAGGTCATGAACCTGTGGTGCGAGGACGCCGATGTTCGCCGATTCGTGCTCGCTGCTCGGTTCGCCGGCGTCGCCGCCAACCTGCTCGGTGCTCAGGGCGTTCGGATCTACCACGACCAGGCCCTCGTCAAGGAGCCCGGTGGCGGCCACACGCCGTGGCATCAGGATGCGATCTATTGGCCGATCGACGGCAC
>JANMYF010000048.1:0-3324 GCA_031381685.1 Acidimicrobiia bacterium | reverse complement strand
CGAGACCTCGGCGTGATGGTCATCAAGGCGGTCGCCCGTCAACCGTGGGGCGACGACGAGAAGACGTACGGCACCTGGTACCGGCCGTGGGACACCGCCGAAGGCATCAGCGCGGGAGTGGGGTTCGCCCTGTCCACGCCGGGCGTCCACGGGTTCTGCACGCCGGGCGACCTTCGGCTCCTTCCACTGGCGCTCGACGCTGCGGCCGCGTTCGACCCGAGCGCGGATCCGCACCGGGCCGAGCTGCTCTCCGAGGCCGCTGCGTGGCCGACGATCTTCCCGCTCGCGCAGCACGCCCGCGGCTGAGGACTTCGTCGTGGCCTGGAGCTGAAGGCGACGAGCTATGCCGTCGATCGCCATGTTGCGGTGGTCACGCTCAACCGGCCGCATCGGCACAACGCCTGGACCGGTCGTATGCACGCCGAGTATCGGGCGTGCTTGGCCGAAGCAGATCGCGACCCGAACGTCCGCGCCGCCGTCGTCACCGGCGCCGGCGGCGCCTTCTGCGTAGGCGCCGACACCGAAGCGCTCGTGAAGCACGCAGAGAAGGAACGCTACGACGACGGCCTCAGAGAAGAGCCGGCGAACCCGGGCTACGGCCTCGACCCCACCTTCGACCACCACTTCGCCTGGCACTTCGGGTTGCGCATCCCCGTGATCGCCGCCATCAACGGCGCGTGTGCGGGAGTCGGCCTCGTCCTCGCCTGCTATGCGGACATACGGTTTGCTGCTGCCGACTCCAAGCTCACCACCGCAGCGCCCAAGATCGGGATCCCTGCCGAGTACGGGCTCTCGTGGCTGCTCCCCAAGCTGATCGGCCTCACGCGCGCCAACGATCTCCTGCTGTCGGGCCGGGTGGTCCTCGGCGACGAAGCCGAGCGGCTCGGACTGGTGAACGCATCGATGCCCGGATCAGAGGTGCTGTCCCACGCGATGGACTACGCCCACCTGCTCAGTGAACGGGTGTCGCCGGCGGCCGTGCAGACCGCCAAGCGCCAGATCGCCCGTGATCTCATCCGTTTCGACCTCGGGGCCTCGATCGACGAAGCCGAGGTGCTCATGAGCGCGCTCATGGGAGGCCACGAGTATCGCGAAGGCATCGCCGCCCTCCGGGAGAAGCGGCCGCCGTCGTTCTGACCGAAACCCGTGACGAGCGCTACTGCTTGCCCATCTCGGAGCGGTGCTCGGCGGCGGCATCGGGACCGGGCTCGTCACCGAGGAGCCGGACCTCGACACGGTGCAGTGTGCCGGTGAACCGGAACGGCGACTCGTAGGTGGTACCCACCGGGGCGGTGTTGTCGCACCCGACGTTCAGACCGCCGAACGGCATCCACCCCCGGATGACCCGCGGGATTGCGACGGTTCCGACGACGGAGCCGTCGACGGACAGCTCGCCCCGCCCCGACACCCGGTCGAGCTTCGTCAGCCGCCAGGTGATGGTGTGGTCGCCCGGCGTGAGCGGCTCCGCCGACCGGACCTCGTGCCGTTCCAGGGGGAAGTGGTAGTGGAAGCAGGCACGCCCGTCCTGAACGAACATCGCGTAGCCGCCCCACCGGTCGCCGTCGGTGACGAGCGCTCCTTCGGCGCCGCCCTCCGGCACAGTGATATGCGCGCTGATGGTATGACTGGCGTTCTGAAGCCGAGGCGCCGCGTCGGAGGGCAACCGCTCGAGGCCGGGGAACAGTGTCCACTCGGTGCGGACCGGTCGGCGCTTGCGGGTGCCGCCACCGGCCCGTTCGTCCACGGGCAGCACGTCGTACTTCGCCGCCTCCTCCCACCAACGATCGACAAGCGAGCGAAGGATGTCCGGATGGGCGTCAGCGAGATCGACGGTCTCGGAGAAGTCGTTGTCGAGGTGGTACAGCTCCCACCGGTCATCGTCGATCGACGTCCGCGCGTCGTGCAGGGTCACGGCCTTCCACCCGTCGGCGACGATGCCCCGATGGCCGAGCATCTCGAAGTGCTGGACCGTCTTGCGCGTCGGCGCGTCCGATTCCGTGAACGTGTAGGTCATCGGCGTGCCGTGCAACGGCATCTGGGCCACCCCGTTCACGGTGTCGGGAAGCTCGACACCCACGATGTCGAGCACGGTCGGCGCGAGGTCGCTGACGTGATGGAACTGACTGCGCAAGGTACCGGCTGCAGCGGCGGGCAGACCGCTCGGCCAATGGATGACGAGTGGGTCGCGTACTCCACCTCCGTGGGTGTTCTGCTTGTAGAACTTGCACGGCGTGTTGCCGGCCATCGCCCAGCCGAGCGGGTAGTTGTTGAACCACTGGGTCTCGCCGATCTCGTCGATGAGGCCGAGCGACTGCTCGAGGGTCATCGGCGCGCGTTCGAAGTACCGACCCTGATGGAGGGTGCCCGAATGACTGCCCTCCTGTGATGCCCCGTTGTCACTCATCACCACGAAGATCGTGTTGGTAAGCGCACCGATCATCTCGAGCGTGTCGATCATGCGGCCGATCTCGCGATCGGTTTGCGTGACCATCGCGGCGAACGCCGCCTGAAAGCGGACGAAGAGACGTCGTTCCTCGGCCGACAACTCGGCCCACACCGGCACTCCCGGATTGCGGGGAGGCAACTCGGTCGATGCGGGCACGAGCCCCATCGCCTTCTGGCGCTCCAACCGATCGACTCGGGTCGCGTCCCAGCCCTTCTCGAACACCGGGACGTACGCGTCGATCATCTTCTTCGGCACGTGGTGAGGTGAATGGCCGGCGCCGAAGGCGAGGTACAGGAAGAACGGTTTGTCCGGGGCGACCGACTGCTGATCACTGACGAGACGAATCGCCTTGTCCATCAGGTCCGTCGTGAGGTGATAGCCGGGTGTGTCCGGCGTCGGCACGTGATGGTTGTCCTCGGTCAGAAACGGCTCCCAGTGGTTCATCGCGCCGTCCATGAACCCGTAGAACCGATCGAAGCCACGCTGGGTCGGCCACTGGTAGAAGGGGCCGGAGGGGCCGGTGTGGTGCATCGGGGTGAGGTGCCACTTGCCGACAGCGAAACTGTTCCAACCCTGTTCGCGCAATACTTCGGGCAGCAGTGCGGCGTTGCGGGAGATGGCTCCCCGGTATCCGGGGAAGCCGAGGTCGTAGTTCGCGAGTGTGCCCATACCGACGGCGTGGTGGTTGCGTCCGGTGAGCAATGACGAGCGCGTCGGCGAGCACAGCGACGTGGTGTGGAAGTTCGTGTACCGAAGCCCGCCGGCGGCGAGCCGGTCGATGTTGGGAGTGGCGATCTCCGAGCCGTAGCAGCCGAAGTCGGAGTAACCGATGTCGTCAAAGACGCAGAACACCACGTTCGGGGTTCCCGGCCGGGGCG
>JANMYF010000024.1:0-11146 GCA_031381685.1 Acidimicrobiia bacterium | reverse complement strand
CAGCGTCACGCCGGCAACCACACCATCGAGGACCTTTGGATCCCGTATTTCTGCATCTCGACGAACCTCTCGACCAACAACATGAAGATCCACGATCGCGGATCGATCGCCACGGCCGTTCGGGCGAGCCTTGCGCTGCCTGGGGTGTTCCCGCCTGTGCACGACGGCGACCACTTCCTCATCGACGGCGGCGTGCTCAACAACTTCCCTCTCGACGTGATGCGCGCTCGAAATCCGTTTGGGAGGATCATTGCGATCGATGTCGCTGTCAACGTCTTGCTCGAGGGCCTTGGAAACTTCGGACTCCAGCTCTCCGGGTGGCGCGCCGCACTATCCATGCTGCGACGCCGGCCGCTGGCACCGAGCATCGCCACGACCCTCGTGCGCACGTCCATGATCGGCTCAGCTCGAGATCACGATCGCTACCTGCAGATGCGCTATGCCGACGTCCACATTGAGCTCGTCCTCAAGGACACCGGCCTGCTCGACTTCGGGGGCGTACGCCGGATCGCGGAGTTCGGCTATCGGGGAGCGTTCCCGCAACTCGCTTCGTGGTGGGAGCAGCTCAAGGCCACCCCGATAACAGGTTGATACGCGGCGATGGGCCCCGGAGGGCCCATCAGCATTCCCATGTGTGGCTACGACGGCGCGGTCGCCGACGTGACCCCCCGAGTTAGTGCACCCCGGAAGGGATGATGCCAGCCTTGATCAAGTCCTGGTCCATGTGCTCCCAGACGTCGGTGCTGGTGCCGTCAGCGTTCAGCCAACGGACTTCGAACTTCTTGATCGGCACGATCTTCACGGCCGGCTTGCGCTTGGGGGCCGCCTCGGCGGCAGTGCTGGCGACGAACGAGAGTGTGGTGAGACTGGCTGCTGACACGGCTACGGTGGCGACAACTCGCTTGATGTTCATGACACGCTGCTCCTTGGGTTGGTGCCGGTGGTGGGTTCGTTCCGGACAAGAACAAGGATGCAGATCACCTGTGAGTAGGCCAAAAGACCTACGTGTTGGTTTCGTGAGCGTTGTTAAGCCTTCCTCACAAATGCCGCCACGATCCCACGGGCATGTCATATGCATACGGACTATACGTCAACATACTATATGGACTTCGCCGGGTGGGCACGGCCGGATCAGGGCAACGCGTCGATGGTGACCGTGCCATCGTGACCGTTCACCGTGATCGTGGCTCCTGAGGGGATACGACGGGTGGCATCCGCGATCGCGGGCACACAGGGGATGCCGAGCTCTCGGCTGACGATCACTGCGTGCGTGCCGACCGAACCGACATTGACGACCACGGCGGCAGCCGCAAGGAACAGCGGCGTCCACGACGGATCGGTGTTCGGCGCAATGAGGATGTCGCCGATGTCGAGCGCGGTGGGGTCGTCGACGTCGAGCAGCACCCGAGCTGTGCCGGTGACCACGCCGGGAGATCCCGCCACACCTTTGAGCACGTCGCCGACGGCAACGGGCGTCGAGGTGAGGTCAGCACGGCGCACCCATTCGGTGAGTGGAGGCGCGGAGCCGTCGACGATATAGGGCGGGTCCAACTCGTAGAGCGAGAGGTAGTCGGCCTCGCGCGCGGCGAGCACCGTTGTGAACGACCCCGGGTCGGCAAAGAAGTCGTCGAGTTCGTCCTCGACGAGCATGTAGATCTGCTTCGGATGCGCGAGATGACCAGCAGCCACCATGCGTCGGCCGAGCTCGTCGAAGCACAAGCGCATTTCGTGCAGAGCCCGGATATTGTTCGTCTTGGACCGCTCCCGGGCGACCATGAAGACCATGGCGGAATGCAGCCCGGTCGAGAGCATGGCGAGCGCCTCCTCGTTCCCGGAGAGCGTGTTCCGCAGTTTGGCGAACAGGCGCTCGCGCTCCTCGGCTCCTCGCCTCTCACCGGCCCGCGGATCGGCGGCGTCGTCATTGCCGCGGAGCCGGCCGATCGCCGACAACAGCAGTGAAGGCTTGGTCTCGTAGGACGAGCTGTAGAGATCCCACTCGTTCGGACCACGAGAGCCATTGCGGTACATGAAGACGTCAACGGCCGCCGCAAAGGCCACGGCGTCGGGTTCGCTGCTCGACCGAACACGTTCCAGCAATCCGTCGAGCCCTTGGTCGAACAACGCCGTGAGGACCGACGATCGCCTTACCTGCCGCGACAGATCCCAGATCGAGTTGGCGATATCGGCGGAGTCAACGTCACCAACTCCCGAAAGCAGCGATGTCACGATCGTCGGGTCGATTTCCGCGGTCAAGGCGGCGAGGATGCCCGGCCCAACCGACGCGCCGAGCGAAGCCCACACGTGCTGGGTGAACATGGCCACCAGATGGCGTTGCACCGATCTCGCACGGCCGAGGAGTTGCGTGTCGGTCAGTGTCGAAAGAACGGGACGACTGTCGCGTAGGGCTTTGGCGTCGCGTTTCTGTCGCTCGATCTCAGGGACAACTGGCGTCGACATGATCCAAGCCATCTGCTTGCCGAGCAGCTCGGTGTGACGCGGCGACGTATGCCAGTCACGCGCCTCGTACGGCGGGATGGCCGCCGGGTCGTCGAAATACGCGTTGTCGACGGCCTGCCATCCAGCGCCGGAGCGCACACCGAAGAGGCGGGCCTGAGTGAGGGAGTTGTAGAAGTAGCCGCCGAAGAGCCCGAACGTCTCTGGCTTCTCGGAGCTGTACTCGTCGGAGTCGAACACGCCCAATTGGACGAATCCGTCACGACAGCCGAGCACGATGCCGCTCTCCCATGCGAACGTCCAACCGAGCGGACTGACGGGGTCGGCGAGCACCTCGCCGGCATTGCCGCGCGTGTAGTTGGGAAACCGGTCCGTAGGGACCCTATCGGCGATCCATCGTGAGCCCAACATGATTCGAGATACCTCCTGGCGCTGTACCGCACCGGACAGCGAGCGCGTCCGAACATAGGCCGAAATGATGTCACCGCGCCGGTCCCGTGCTCGGCCGACGGTGGGCACCGACGCGTCCGCGGATACGATTCGACCGACTCCTTCGACGGAAGGTGTGTTCGTGAACCTACGAAATCGGGCCGGTCGAACCGTCGCCTTCGGTTCTCTTGCGGCCGTCTGGCTCGTGTCGACGTTCCTCGGCAGTGCGAGCGGAAGCGCCGCGACGAAACCGGCCGTGGGGCGAGCCTGCAAAGTGTCGCAGATCGGCACAGTGAGCGGACCGCTGTTCTGCACCAAGTCCGGGAAGTCGGCCGTCTGGCGAAGAGTCCCCGCAGCGACGACGACCACGGTCCTCGACATCGCGAAAGCGCCCCCCGGCACGGTGCTCTACAGCGAGAACTTCGACGATCCCGCGAAGTCGACCTGGAACAGACAATCGGGCGACGGATGGAGCGCCGAGACCAGGGACGGGCAGTTCCGGCTCGCCGCCGCACCACCGGCCCCGGGGCGACTCGGTGTCGGACCGCTTCTGAGCGCAGCAGGTCGAGTCGAGGTCGCGTTCGACATGACGCTCACACCCGGCACATTGTCCAAGGCTTCGGTGAATCTCGCCTGCCAGGACACGGGCGCCCTGACGGCGCCGTTGAACTTCCTTCTCATCGATATCCGCCCCGACGGACGAATCGTTACCTCGCGCTACGACAACGCCGCAGCGACGCAACAGCCGACATCGTTCTTCGATCTGGGGTTCACGAACCAGAACCGTTTCGACCCCGCACTCATCCATCCGCGGACCCGGGTAGCCCTGCGCTGCATTCGCGACGCCCAGACCGTTCAGGTCACCCTCACGCTCGACGGCAAGGTGGTGATGGACACGGTGACCCCGGCGCTGACCGGCACTGGCGACGGATTCACCCTGTACCTCTCGACGTTCACGACGGGATTCCGAGACCCCGCCGAACTTCTGATCGACAACATCGCGATCACCAAGGTGTAGACCCGGTCGAATCGCGGACACACCTACCGTCACGACGACTTCGGCGGGCCGCGGACGGGCGAAGCTCAGGCGTCGAGCTCGCCCAGCATCTCCGTCGAACGATGGTCGACCACCGCTTGGAAGTGACGGCTGGCAAGCGTGTCGACCAGAGCGAGGCCTCGCTCGTTGGCGAGGTCGAACGTGGCGCCAACGAGCACGGCGGTGGAACAGCTCGTGAGGTGACCGAACCGGTAGTCGTGCCACAACTGCTCGAACGAGTAGTCGGTGACACCACGCTGCACGAGGCGGTCGTGGTATGCCTGCACGAGTGACGCCTCGTGCCCTCGACGGTCCTCGATCGTCAACGAACCGCCGAGGAAGTAACACAGGTCATAGATGCCGGGACCGCGGCCGATGCCCTGCCAGTCGATGACGACGACGGGCTCCGCGCTGCCGGCGTCGAAGAACAGGTTGTCGACGCGGTAGTCCTGGTGCAGCAAGGTCCACGGCAACTCGGAGATCTTGTTCATCACCCGCCAGAAGTTGGCGGCGATCAGCTCTCCTGCCTCGGCCCCACCCTCGGGCAGCGACGAGGCGAACTTGGCATGGAAGCCCATCCACAGCGCCGGCCACATCTGGGCGAGGCCCTCGATCCGCGCGTGCACCACGCTCGGCACCCACTCCATCGCCGGCGTCTGCACCGTGCCCCACCAACACGAGTGAAGGTCGGCCATGGTCTTCACGGCGTCACGTGCCTGCTGCGGGCTCACACCCTCGACTTGATCGCCCATCACGAGATGACCGAGGTCTTCCATCACGACAACGAACTCGGCCGTGCCGCTGACGATGTCGGCCAGGAACACCCGCGGCGTGCGCACCGTCGTGTTGGCGTCGAGCTCGCGCATGAAGCGGATCTCGGCCTCGTACATGCCCAGTCCTACCCCCTGGGCGCGGTTCTCCTCGAACGGCGACGGCGACTTCACGATCACGCTTGACGGCGCCACGCCGCGATCACCCGAATAGGCCAGACGGATGCGGGCCAGTTCCCCCATGATGCCGACCCCGGCGCCCAACGGTTCGATCTCGATCGAGGCCACCGACGACGAGCCAGGAAGGGCACCCGATCGTCGCAGCACCTCGGTCATCCACTCGGCGGTAACAGCGGCGGGGTTGGCGGGAATGCTGAGCGCGGACATCTGACGGAGCTTAGGAGGGCATCGACGGACGGCCCAAGAGCGGCGCAGGCCGCTACACGCGTGTCGTGGTCGACCCGGCCGGAGAGTTCCGGAACATGTTCTCGGCGTCGAATCCGATCCGAGTATCGGGGATGATCTCGATCACGACGCGACCGGGCGTGTCGAGATGGTGGACGAACGCCTTCTGCTGGTCGATACTCCCGGGCCGGACCTTCGCCGCGAGGATCGGGTAGAACCACGCCTTCGTGGCCTCGTCGTCGTGCACGATCGCATTCCCTTTGTAGGTCACCGTCTGGCTGACGCCGATGTCGGTTCCCCGGCTCGAGACTGCGACCGCCACCCGGGGCCTCGCCTCGATCGCCGGGACACGCTTGCGCCGCCGTGTGCACGTGAGCCAGAACCGCCCGTCGTGGGCGACGAAGTTCATGATGACGCCGACCGGGTCACCGTCCTTCGTCGACCACATGAAGCAGCACTCCGTCTGCGTGTCGAGGAGCCTCCGTTCACGTCCATCGTCGAGCGAGAACGTCGAAACGTCTTCGTAGGAGTCGGTGTAGGTCTCGTCATCGCTCATGAGGAATGAGTCTCGCCGGTCAACGGCTTGGCCGCCACGTCAGCAGGCCCTCAGCCGACCGGCCACAATGCTTCCATGAGTCCATTGCCCGGCGACGACCGCTGGTTCACGAACGAGCACGCGGCCCTCCGTCGCTGCTGGCACCCCGTCGCCCGAAGCGCCGATGTGGGCGAATCGCCCGTGGCAGTGGAACTCCTCGGAGAGCACTGGTGCATCGTTCGGTTGAACGGACTGTTGACCGCTCTGCCGGACCGTTGCCCCCACCGATTCTCTCCACTGTCGGCCGGCCGCGTCGTCGAAGGAACCCTCGAATGCGCCTATCACGGGTATCGCTTCGGACACGATGGGCGCTGCGTCGAGATCCCGGCACAGTCTCCATCGCTGCCCATTCCTCCGCGCGCGCACTGTCAGCCGGCCCACGGCGTCACCGAGCATCTCGGCCTCGTGTGGATCGCCCTCGAGGAGCCCGTCGTCGATCTCCCCCGCGTTCCCGAACACCATGACCCGACCTTCGTGCACTGCCCTCTTCCCCCTCTCGAATGGCATGCCAGCGCTGCGCAGATGACCGACAACTTCCTCGACCAGGGACACTTCCCGTTCCTTCACCTGAAAACGTTCGGAGCCGTCGACGATCGCGTTGTTCCCGACTATGAACTGGGGCGAAACGGTCTGAGCTTCACCGTTCGTCACACCCACAAGACCAAGGCCTTGGCGGATTCGCACGGCGGGACCGCGCAGACCCGCACCATCGAGCGCGAGGACCTGTTCGTCTTCACCGCTCCGCACCATGTGTACCTCCGCATCAACTACAAGTCGGAGAACGCGATACTCACCATCAGCTTCTGCCATCAGCCGGTGAACGCCACGACCACCAGGCTGTTCTGCACCGATTACCGCAACGACATCGCCGATACGCCCCAGGAGCGCCAGCAGGCGATCGACTTCCAACTGGCCGTGGCGATGGAGGACAAGGCCCTCCTCGAACGGGTCCGCCGAAAAGGCGTTCCACTCGACGTGACGGCCGAAGTGCACACGAAGGCCGACCGGATCACCTTGGAGATGCGGCGAATACTGGCAGAGCTGGTCGCCATCTCGACGTGAGGCCGACGGAGGGCCGGGAGTGGACTCTGAGTCGCTCCAGGAGCGAGCTGCGGCAGGGTCTCGCAGGCGAAGCGTGAACTTGCCGAGCAGCGTCCGTCAGTGGACGCCGCGGACGAACGGCACGGCCAGTGCCGATGGGGTCCTGCTGGCCCGCGCACGAAGGACCAGAGCAGCGAGCGTGACCACGTAGGGCAGCGCGAGGAAGACCTCATAGGGGATGTCGGTCTTGGTGCCCTGCAACCGAAGCTGGCATGCGTCGGAGAGTCCGAACAGGAACGCGCCGGCCACCGCCATGCCGGGTCGCCAACCGGCAAACACCACAAGGGCCAACGCCACCCAACCGCGGCCAGCGGTGACATCGCGGATGAACAGTCCGAGCGGGCCGCACGTCAGCGCGGCGCCGCCGAGCCCGGCGAGGCCGCCACCGAGAGTTGCGGCGATCCAGCGCAGCCGAACGACTCGGTACCCGAGTGCATCGGCTGCCTCGGGCGACTCGCCGGTGGCGGCCATCGCCAACCCGATGGTGGTGCGCTGGAAGAGGAACCACAGCGCGAACACACACACGAGCGTCATCGCCACCAGCGGGGGCATCCCGAGGCGATCGACCCTCGGCGGCTTCTGGCCGATCGAGTACTTCAGTTGGAACAGGTAGGTCGTCCCCGATGACGCGAGCAACGTGAAGGCGATCCCGGTGACGACCTGGTTGGCCCGGATCGTCACCACGGCCAAGGCGAGCAGCGCGCCGAACCCGCACCCGACCACGATCCCGGCGAGCAGACCGACCCAGGGGGAGCCGGTGACCTCGTTGGCCATGTACCCCGCGAAGGCTCCCGACAGCATCATCCCTTCGAGACCGAGGTTCAAGACCCCGGTGCGTTCCGAGATGAGCGCACCGAGCGCGGCAAGCGCAACGGGAATCGACAGACGGATTGCCGCTTCCAGTGTGGCGATCTTGAGCAGCACATCCATGTCAGCGGCCCTCCCTTCCTCGATTGGCAAGAGCGTCGCCGATCACGACGAACACGACGATGAGCGCAGTGATCACGCCGACGAGCGTCGACGGCACGTCGAGGACCCGCTGGGTGGATTCAAAGCCGATCGTGAGGCCGGCCAGCCCGAGGGCGGCGACCGCGACACCGATCGGATGGAGCCGGCCGACCATGGCCACGATGATGGCTTCGAATCCGAATCCGACCGAGGCCGCAGCCCCTAGCCGTCCGGTCGAACCGGCGGTCTCCACCATGCCGGCGAGTCCGGCCAACGCGCCCGCAATCAGCATCACCATCAGCACGACCTTCTTCTTGCTGATCTCGTTGGCGTCGAGGGCGTTCGGGTTGAAGCCGGTCGCGATGACCCGGAACCCGCCGCGATGGCGCGCCATGAAGACGGCGGCGATCGGGACGAGGGCCATGGCGATGGCGAACCCGATATGGGTGTTCGTTCCAGGAAGTCTCGGGAGTTGCGCCGCGAGCAGGGGCCGACTGTTCGGAACGAACGAGTCGGGATCACGGATCCCGGTCCGCACCGCCCACTGCAGGACCGAACCCGCCACGTAGACGAGCATGAGGCTCGAGATCACGACGTTGGCCCCGAAACGAACCTCCAGCAAACCGGCAATCCCACTCCATGCCGCACCGGCGATCGCGGCGACGATGAGGCCCGTGAGTACGAGCGGGAATCCCGGCCAGGTGCGGATACCACCTGCGGTCACCCACGCGGTGCCGGCGATGGCCCCGATCAGGTACTGACCCTCGCCGCCGATCGTGAACACCCGGGCCCGATAGGCGATCGAATACCCCAGCCCGACGAGAATGAGCGGCGTTGCCGCGGTTGCGGTGTCGGACAGCCCACGCTTGCCGACGAACACCGCCCGAAGGACCTCTCGGTACGCCGAGAACGCGTTGGTTCCGTCGAGCGCGATGAGGATGCCCCCGACGACGAGCGCCGCCGACACGGCAGCGACCGGCACCACGATCTGCGAGACGAGACCCCCCGAGGTTGCTCGCCGACCGATTCCGGCCATGAATCCACCGGCCGGCGTGCCCGGCGGATCGGTTGCCACCACATTCATCGCAGCGTCACCTCGTGAGATTCCCCAGCCATCGCCAGTCCGATCGCCGCTCGGTCATACGGAGGGAAGAACGGCCCGAGCAGGCGGCCCCCGGCGAGAACGACGATGCGGTCCGCCACGGCGAGAAGTTCGTCGAGCTCGGCGCCGATCCACAGCACGGCGGCACCTTCGTTGGCACACCGGACCAATCGAGCCGCAACACTGTCGGCCGCGCCAGGGTCGAGGCCGCGCGTCGGGTAGCACGCGAGGACCGCCTTCGGTGTGCCGTCGAGCTCGCGGGCGAGGACGAGCTTTTGGGCATTGCCGCCCGACAACGACGACGCTCTCGCACCGGGGCCGGACGTGCGAACATCCCAGAGGGTCAGTTCGTCCACTCGGCCGGCGCGCCGCTTGGTCCGTGAGCGTCTCCATCGCGGAACCCGGCCGAGGTCCAAGTTGTCGGACAGGTCCATCGAACCAACGAGCCCGAACTGGTAGCGATCCGACGGGATGTACGCAAGACCGCGGTCTCGGCGGTTGCGTGGGTTTCCCGGGATCAACGTGACACCGTCAAGCTCGACTTTGCCGACCTTCATCTCGACGCGGGCAGACACTGCTGCCTCCAGATCAGACTGACCGTTGCCGTCGACACCCGCCACGCCGTCGATCTCTCCGCCCGCCACCGAGAGGTCGATGCTCTTGAGCCGGCCGACTTCGATTCCGGAGAGAACCAATCGGGCGTCGACGCGGCTGCCTTCGCGTCCACCCCGATCGGTGAATGTGCCCGAGCTCTCGTGACCGATCATCGCGCTGGCCAAACTCGATCGGGTGTGGTTCGCGACGGGTTCGTCCCGGACAACCTCTCGCCCTTCGGCGAGGACCGTCACGCGGTCAGCGCCGTCGAACACTTCAGCGAGGCGGTGGCTGATGAAGGCCAGCGCGCGTCCCTCTGCGGCCAAGGCTCGACACACCGAGAGAAGCGATTCCGCCTCCTGATCGGTGAGCACCGCCGTCGGCTCATCGAGCAGCAGCACGCGGGCGTCGGCGTCGAGGGCGCGGAGGAGCTCCAAGCGCTGTTGCTCCCCGACGGACAACCGACCGGCCGGTACATCGTCTCGGACGGAGAGACCGGTCCGCTCGATCAACTGCGCCAAGCGCGCCGATTCGCTCCGGCCCGGCCCGCGGCGCCACCCATCGGGTCGGGCGAGCACGAGGTTCTCCGAGGCTGTCAGGGTCGGGACCAGCGTGAAGTGCTGCTGGACCAACGCGACCCCCATGGTCCGCAGGCGCTTCGGATCGAACCGCTCGATGAGCTGATGACGAACGTGCACGGTCCCCTCGTCCGGACGGTCGAGTCCGGCGAGGATGCGCACGAGTGTCGTCTTGCCGGCACCGTTGGAGCCGAGGAGCGCGTGGATCTCCCCGGCGCGCAACGTGAGATCCACCCCACGAAGAGCATGGGTGTCTCCGAAGCGGCGATGAATTCCGCGCATCTCGACGAGCGAGGTGCCGTTGGCTTCAACCATGTGCGAGGCACTCTCCTAGGACGGGCACGATCCCGCCGATCAGCGAGATGCCGGGCGGACTCGCATCCGCCCGGCATCTTCGCGAGGACATTCCTGCGGGGAATGCCTTACGCAGGCTTGGTGATGAACGGCACCTTGAAGGTTCCGGCCTTGATGTCGGCGAGTTTCGACTCGTAGAGCTTCATGGTGTCGGCCGGGATCTTCGATGCCCAGTCGGGGCTGATGATCATGTCCATGCCACCGTTGCCGAGGCTGACGGAGTAATACTGCGCTTCCTTCTTGCCGGCCGCCACATCGGCCACCATCAACGCGAAGACCTTGTCGAGACGCCACGAGAACGACGACAGCACCGACTTGCCGACCGTCGACATGTCACCGACGTACCCCGTCGAGACATCGCCACCGTCGTTGGCCGCTTCGATCTGCCCGAAGGTCGGGCCCTGGCCGCAGCCGACGAACATCGTCGCACCGTCGGACTTCTGGGCGAGAGCGGCCTCCTTCGCCTTCTGCACGTCGTACCAGTCGCCGACAGCCACGAACGAACCGGTCGTCGCCGGGAGGACTTCTTTGGCACCGGCGAGGAACGCCTCGTACATCGAGTAGCAGACCGGGATCTCGAATCCGCCGGCTCCGGCGACCTTGCCCTTGCCCTGCACACCGGCGGCCAGAATGCCCGAGAGGTACGACGCCTCGAAGAACGGCTGGTCGTAGTCGCCCACGTTCGCCTTCACATCACCGAAGCCTCCGGCATAGGAGAAGATCGTGTTGGGAAAATCTGCCGCCACTTTCTTCACGTCGTCGCCATAGTTGAACGAGTGG